>DAHVSB010000059.1 GCA_027324795.1 Alcanivoracaceae bacterium | reverse complement strand
TTAAGAATACCTGGTGCCGGGAACCCGCGCGGTTTCAGCGCAACCCATTGGGTGGTGCCCCTCGGCATGAGAGCCGTGGCACCCGCCCGGTGCTAGGGCAACCCACCTGCCCGATGTAAGGGCATTTGTAATAAAAAAAGCTTTCTTATGAGAAAAAACTACCAACTCATCCGTTCTAAACGAAAGTCCCTTGCTCTCCAGGTGGTAGGTGCTGGTGAGTTGGTGGTGCGTGCACCGGAGCGGATGCCGGTGCGGGCTATTGAGGCGTTTATTGCTGAGAAGCAAGAGTGGATAGAAGCGGCTCAAGCGCGGCAGCAACAAAGGGCAAAACAAGCGCATCAGTGCTGGAAAGTGGGTGCGAAAGTGCCTTATTTAGGTAAGCCATTAACACTGGCAATAGATACCGCAGCGCAGAAAGTGCACCGGGATGGAAGCTATTTGGTAATTCCTAAAGTGCCTGTGGAGCAGCGGCAGGCTTTGGTGTATCAGTGGTACAGGGAGAATGCCCGCCCTATTTTTGCCACCGCCATGGCAACCCACTTCCCCTATTTTGAACGCTTGGGGTACCAGCTTCCTAAGCTCCATATCAAACTCATGAAAACTCGCTGGGGGTCGCTATCTACCCGTGGCAACATGAGCCTTAATTTACTGTTAATGCAGTACCCGCCTCAGTGCTTGCACAGCGTGGTGGTCCATGAGTTTTGTCACTTGGTGCACATGAATCACAGCAACGCATTTTATGCTTTGCTCAGCGAGCGCTACCCGCAATGGCGCGCAGCAGATGCCTTACTTAAACAAGGTGCTTTACGCTAGCTATGTCGCAATAGTGACCATCGTGACATTTGCTGAATAAAACCGATGCCATCAGGTTTATCCAAATTTATAGCAAGCATCACATACAGCCACAGAGCCAAGCATATTTTATTGAAGCGGTGGAAACTGAGCGGCAGAGCTTGCCTGCGGGGAATTTTGCCCGTTACAAGATTCGCCCCAGCGAGTTTTGCCACTGGTACGAAGGGTGGCGCGCTTAAGCCAGCACCTCGGCCAACCACTCCCCTATATGCTTCACCTGTTCCATACACACTTGATGCTCCATGGGGTAGCTTTCATAGCGGTAGCGATAGCCCATGGTTTCTAGGTTTTGTAGCGCTTCTTTGCCTAGGCTTTCAGGTACCACAGGGTCTTGGGTGCCGTGCATCACAAAAATAGGCAGCTCAGGATGTTGGGCCGGCTGGGGCAAGGTATCAGCCAAAGGCATATAGGTGGAAAGTGTCAGTAAGCCGCCCAGCTGCACGGGATGGCTAAGGGCCACGTGGTAAGCCACAGCGCCGCCTTGAGAAAACCCAGCTAATATAATGCGTTCAGGAGCGATACCGCGTTTGATTTCTTGCTCCACCAAGTAACGTACATTGGCCACAGAGGTTTGAAATTGCTCTTGATTCACGCTGCGGCCTGAGCTGCCCATACTTAAAATATCGTACCAAGAGGGCATCTTGTGGCCACCATTCACGGTCACTGCTTGCTCGGGTGCATGGGGGAAAATAAAACGTATTTTGTGCCCGTTGGGTAAGCCAAGCTCGGGCACTATGGGCTGAAAATCGTTGCCGCTAGCACCTAAGCCATGGAGCCAAATCACGCTGGCATCGGCGCTGCCCTGGGGGGCGAGTTCAATATAGGCTAAAGGGTTCATCATCACTCCTGCATCATTCCTACTAAGCTTCGGTGGCCACTATTACACGAATGGCCGCCAGCTCGCAGCGCGCTTGCTGTAAATGCTCGGTAAGGGCTTGAGTTTGTGCCTGCAAAAACTCCAACTCTTCAGGCCTCACGGTGGGGTTTACGGCTTGCAATGCGGTGAGACGCTGAATTTCTTCGGTTTGATAAGCCGTCATTTTTTCTAAGGCGTCTGCTTTAATTTGCTCGGCCTTTTGGTCTAGGCGCTGTTGAGTTTGTTGAAGTAGGCTCTCAAGTAATTCTTGTTGGCTTTCAACGATTTGGCGCGCGATGGATTTATCGGCTTTGCGGCATTGTTGGCTGAGCTGCTCATGGTTTACTGCTTTACTCATGTCTTGCCCTTTGGTGTTGAGTAAAGTGCGTACTATGGTGGTGGGCAAAAAGCGTTCCACTTGCAAGTAGCTCGGTGCTTGGCAAGACACTTGGTAAAATGCTTCCACTAATAAAGTGCCCGCAGGGATACGCTTGTTTTTCAACAATGCCACGCTAGCTTTGCCGCGGTTTTCACCAAGCGCTAAATCGATGGCTCCCGTTACCATAGGATGTTCCCACGTTAAAAAGTGCCAATCATCGCGGCTTAGGGCGAGCTGGCGGTTGGTGGTAACGGTTAAGCCTTCATCAGGCAGGCTGGGGAAGCTAGTAACCATATGGCTGCTGGGGCGCAAGATAGTTACATCTGCAGAGTGTTCTTCGCTATCCACTCCAAAGCGTTCGAAGGCAAGCTGCATAAAAGCATCTGGCGTATTGGCATCAGCTTCTTGCAGGTGCTTTATCAGGGTTTCTGCCACGTCTTTACGGTAGCTATTGAGTTCCAATAAGCGGTCGCGACCTTGGTCGAGCTGGTCAAGCAAAATACGCGCGGCGTCTTGAGTGGTATGAATCAGTGCGTCGGTGAGTGCCGTGTCTTGTGGTGTTTGAATGGCTTCAACTAAAGGCTCAAGGGTGGCATCTAATACCTGCAAACCTGCGGGATTGGTGCGGGTGAAGGCTTGCATGCCTTCGTTATACCAGCGGAACAGTACTTCTTGAGCGTGATTTTCAAAATAAGGCACGTGAATATAAATATCACTGCCTTGGCCGATGCGATCTAGGCGGCCAATACGCTGCTCGAGCAAATCGGGGTTACGGGGTAAATCGAATAACACCAAGTGCTTGGCAAACTGGAAGTTGCGCCCTTCACTACCAATCTCGGAGCAAATCAATGCTTGAGCACCATCCACAGGGTCGGCGAAATACGCAGCGGCGCGGTCGCGGCTAATTAAATCCATGTGCTCATGGAACACGCCCACATTCATGCCCTGTTGGTAACCTAACCAGCTGTGAAGGTCCATGGCGGTCTCACGGCGAGCACAAATAATAAGCACCTTTTCTTGGCGGTGCTGTTTGAGAAACTGTGTAAGCCATGCCACCTTGGGGTCCTGTTGGCACCAGCTGTCGTCCGCTAATAAGCTTTCGGGCAATAAGCGGGTGTGCTCGTCGTCGAGCTGTGCATAAAACTCAGGGTATGGCAATGGTACTGCGTCGAGATGTCGCTCGGGGAAGCCCTGGATATGCTGGCGTGTATTGCGGAACAGCACACGACCCGTGCCGCTGCGGTCGAGCAACTCACGAATAATATGCTCTTTATCCATGCCATGGATTTGGTCAGCGGGCAAAAAGTGAGCCAAGGCGTCGTGCAGCTCAGCATCAACGGTATCCTGCGTTTGTAATTGTTCCACGAGGGCAGCGATATGCTCGTATTGGTGTTGTTCCTCTTTAAAGGCGTCCAAATCGGAAAAGCGCGCTGGGTCAAGCAAATGCAGGCGCGCAAAGTGCGCTTCAATCCCTAGCTGTTCGGGGGTGGCGGTGAGTAATAGTAAGCCTTTGCTTGCGGCTGCTAGTTGTGCCGCCCTTTGGTAGGCCTCGCTAGGTTCATGCTCCTGCCAATCGAGGTGGTGCGCTTCATCAATCACCACCAAATCCCACTCGGCACCCACTAGCTGTTCCATATCTGCTTTAAGCAAAAAGTCGGTGCTGCATAAAATCAGCTGCTGGGTGAGGTAGGGATTGTCTTTTTCTACGGTTTGGCCCATTTCTTCGGCAAGAATATCGGCCAACATGTCTTTTACGTCTTTTTCGGGCTGAATGGCAGCCAAACGTTCTTCATCAAAAATACTAAAGTGCAGATTAAAGCGCCGCACCATTTCCACAAACCACTGATGCACCAAGGGCTTGGGTACCACAATCAGCACTCGTTTGGCTCTGTGGGTGTGGAGTTGTTGGTGGATAATCAGCCCTGCTTCAATGGTTTTACCTAAGCCCACTTCATCGGCGAGCAGCACTCGCGGGGCGTAGCGTTGGGCCACATTGTTGGCGATATATAGCTGGTGGCCGATAAGATCTACGCGGGGGCCGCGCAAACCTAATACGGGGGAGTTTTCTGCTTGATGTTTGGCTTCTAATGCTGCCACGCGCATTTCAAACCAACGGTTGGTATCGAGTTGTTTTGAGAAAAGACGGTCTTCCACCGCATTGAGTGCAATATGAAACCCTAAATGGCTTTCGGGGATGGTGCGACTATCGCTCGGGTCGTTTTCAGGGTGTGCGGTATAAGTAACGAGGTGTTTTTCTTCTTCCACGGCGGTGACGATAAAGGTTTCACCTTCCGTGTTTTCGATGGTTTTACCAGGCGCAAACACAATGCGAGAGAGGGGCGCGTTGGTTTTGGCATAGGTGCGCTCTTCGTCACTGGCGGGGTAAAAAATAGTGACTAAGCGAAAATCCAAATTAACCACAATCCCTAGCCCAAGCTCGGTTTCAGTTTCGCTAATCCAACGTTGGCCAATGGCAAATTCATTCATAAAAGCAGCCCGTAAAATAAACCCTGTGGTGGTAGCGGCCTAAAGAGCGCCACCAACGACTCAAAGGGTGGGATTATACGGTAATTGATGAGGTTCAACGAGGGGGCGCTTAATGAGTGGTAAGTATTTACATCTAAATAAGGGTGCTGGATGAAAGGGAGTGAGTGTCTGGTGCTATACTCGCCGTTTTCTTGGGGTTGTTATTATTACGTTAGAATGTAGAGGCCACAGATGTTTGCCGCTCTGTTGATATTTCTTTTCACTCTTGTATTGGTTATTTGGCAGCCCCGTGGGCTTTCTATTGGCTGGAGTGCTGCTTTAGGGGCAGGATTGTCATTGCTAGTGGGGACGGTTTCTGTGAGTGATGTTCCTGTGGTTTGGAGCATTGTGTGGAACGCCACCGCCACTTTTATTGCCATCATTATTATTAGTTTGCTGCTAGATGCAGCTGGTTTTTTTGAGTGGGCTTCGCTGCATATTGCGCGTTGGGCCAGAGGTGGTGGGCACACCTTATTTGTAATGATTATCTTGCTCGGGGCCTTGGTGTCCGCTGTGTTTGCAAATGATGGCGCGGCGCTAATTTTAACCCCCATAGTGATGGCGCTGTTGCTTACCCTAGGGTTTCCGCCAGCTGCCACCTTGGCGTTTGTGATGGCCGCTGGGTTTATTGCAGATACGGCCAGCTTGCCCTTAGTGGTTTCTAACTTGGTGAATATTGTATCGGCGGATTATTTTGGCATCAGCTTCACCCGTTACGCCGCTGTAATGGTACCGGTAACGTTGGTATCGGTGGCTAGCTCCATAGTGGTGCTGTGGATTTATTTCCGCCGAAGTTTGCCAAAGGCATATTCCTTGGAAGCTTTACCCACACCGAAATCTGCTATTAAAGATGCCGCTACTTTCACCGCGGGTAAGTGGGTGTTAGTGGCTTTGTTGGTAGCTTTTTTTGCTTTGAGCACTACTGCGGTGCCAGTAAGCGCCGTGGCAGCAACGGGAGCAGCCGTATTGTTTTTGGTGGCTCAGAGCCAGCGCATTATTAACACTCGCGCCGTGTTGCGTGGCGCACCTTGGACCATTGTGGTGTTTTCTTTAGGCATGTATTTGGTGGTGTATGGCTTGCGTAATGCGGGCCTTACCCAGTATCTGACCGAGTGGTTAAATGGTTTTGCCGAACAAGGTTTGTTGGTGGCCACAGTGGCTACTGGGTTTACCAGTGCGTTGTTGTCATCGGTGATGAATAATTTGCCCACTGTACTAGTGGGTGCCCTTTCCATTGATGCCAGTGATGCCAGCGATACCGTGAGAGAAGCCATGGTGTTTGCCAATGTAATTGGTAGCGATTTGGGCCCCAAGTTTACTCCCATTGGCAGTCTTGCCACCTTGTTGTGGCTGCATGTGCTGCAACAAAAAGGGCTGCGTATCACTTGGGGATACTACTTCAAGGTAGGAGTGGTACTTACTGTGCCCGTGTTGCTGGTCACTTTGCTTGCTTTGGCGTGGGTGTTGAGTTGAAAGTTCTGGCTTAGAGTGAGAGAGCTTAAAAGCTTACATTCTTTGTAGCTAAGGCTGATTTTTATGCGGGGGTTATCTTGTTAGATTTGCTTGGCCAAGCCCAATAAAGCTGCTGGAGCTAACAGCACTATAAGCCGTAGTGGGCGTAACAATAAAAACAGTAAGGAATATCTACATGATAAAACCGATAACAACAGCCCTGCTGGCCGCAAGCCTTGTGGCGGCTTGTGGGGGGAGTAGCTCCAACCAGCCTCAAACCCCCGCGCAAAAAATAGCCGCTTTAGAGGCTTCGGGTGCCATTCCAGTCCTAGAGCGTAGCGATACCCTCGAAGGTATTGATAGCAATAACAGCGGCGTTCGTGATGATGTAGAGGCTTATATCTACAATAACTACCCCAGTGAAAACCAGCGTAATGCCGCGATGCAGCTGGCTAGGGGGCTGCAAGAATCTCTTCTGGTCGATTTAGAAGATAACAGTGCTTTAAGGTTAGTGGACCGAAACGTAAACCGTGCAGTTAGTTGTATTTATAAGAGATTCGGCGAAGCTAAAGGCGCAGTTAAGCCAGGTAAAGTGGTTTATGACTTAGAGGCCATCACAACAAATACCAAACAAAGATTGGAAGCTTACTTAGCATATAACCGTTCATTAGATGGAACGACATCCGCTCGACCCAAGGGGGGTAGCTGTGAATAACTACATAATTAATAAAACATTAGTTATTTTATCTTTCTTGTTTTTGAGTGCTTCCTCTTTCACGCCCTGCTGGCGCTAATGGCAAGTGGGATATCCTTGGCCATGGCTTTGTTGAGATTTATATCAATCCGACTTTACCCACTGCGAACAGCGTATTAAATCATATAGATGAGGCGTTACAAACACTGGAGGCACCAGAAGCTCAAGCAGCTAGTGGTTTTTTCACCGCTACGCTAACGTGGAACGGAAGTGGCGATGTGGATTTGCATGTGTATGAGCCGAGCGGTAGCCATGTTTACTATGCAGCCAAAACAGGCGTCAGCGGTTATTTGGATGTGGATAACACCAGCGCTAATGGCCCAGAGCATTACTTTGCTAGCTGTGATGCGGATAAATTAATGCCAGGCCCTTATGTTGTTTCTGTTGCGAATTACTCTAGAGCAGAAGGTAGAAGAGCCACGGTTCAATTAGCATCGTGGAAAGAAGGTGTGCTTGGCACAAGGTCAGTGAATTTGGGAGGTGCCACTGGTAGTTCTCCAGCTTATGACATGTTTGTGCTCAACGTGAGTAAAGATGAAGAAACGGGTCAGTATTCTATTGCTTTGGTGGATTAAAACTACCAGCTAGGCGGTTTTTGCCGCCTAGCTACCGTAACGCTTCTTCTGCAAACGCCACTCCCGCTAAACCACTGCACATAAACTGCCGAATGTTTCCATGCCCTGTGCCCGATGGGTCCTGCAATACGCTTTGATAGTGTTCACCAAAGCATAAAAGTGCTTGTTTATCGCTTAAACGATGGCGCTTAGCAAAAGCAAAAATAATACAAGATCCTTCGTTTTCACCGGCGGCGTTATAAAGAGGCCCATTATTAAATGCAGTGGGGCGGTATTGGTAGTGGGTTTTAATGCAAGCAACCACCTCAGCAAACCTAAGGTCGGGCTCGGGTTCGCTAAGGTGTTTTAATAATTCGGCTAACGTCATTACTGGCCCATATTGGATTCAGGAGTGAACATAGCAGGGTTGCAGTTTTTAATAATCACACGCCCTTCGAGTACACTGCCACGGGAGTATTCACCGAAAATGCATTCGTTTTTTTCGGGGTTATAGTTCTGAATCCACAGGTTGTCGCCTTTCCAAGTGGTCTGCATATGTAGGTGCCCAGCGGGGATATCCACACGCATAACGCCGCCCCACCGTTTCACAAACATTTGTTCAAAATAGAAATAGTAAGTGAGCGAGCCAGCAAGTAAAAAGAGTAGAGCTAATATAACGGCGGCTTTCCACCATCCTTTATAGACGCCAAGACCAAATAACGTGGCAAAAATAATAGCGGCAAGCAAAAACCAATATAGATAAGTGATCATGGGCTGTACTCTTTTTTTGTGGCTTGTTGTAATAGCTATCTAGTGTAAGCAAGCACACGAGCGTTGCAAAGTAATTAAGGAAAGGGTTTTGGATAAACAGTGGTTGGTATATGTGCTTGAGTGTGCGGATGGCACGCTTTATACGGGTATATGCACAGATATGGAGCGGCGTTTAAAAGAACATAATGAATCAAACAAAGGGGCACGTTATACGCGCAGCCGAAGGCCGGTTAGCGTATTGCATACAGAGCCACACGAGTCACGCTCAGCGGCAAGCCAGCGCGAAGCAGAAATTAAAAAACTACCACGAGCTAAAAAACTTCAGCTCATAAATAGCAGGAACAAAAAACCCCGCGAGTAGCGGGGTTTTTAGCGTCTAACTCAAAGCAGATTACTCAGCTTCTACGTTAGCGGCTTGTGGACCCTTTGGACCTTGCTGAATTTCGTAAGTCACTTTTTGACCTTCAGCTAAGGTTTTGAAACCTGAGCCTTGGATCGCGCTAAAGTGAACGAATACGTCTGCACCGCCGTCGTCCTGGGTGATGAAACCGAAGCCCTTGGACTCGTTAAACCATTTTACTGTGCCGGTAGCCATTGAATCTATACCTCAAAAAAACTAATCAAATCATGTGTTGCTAGCAAGGTTTTGTGGGGGTGTTCGGGCGGTAACACTAGAAGGGGAACTACCAAAAGCACCACTGCTTCAAAACTGCAGCATCAGTCACCTTACGCCCTTTCCGCTAAAGGCGCTACTATTATTTACCAAAAAGGACAAATAAATAAGAAACAGGGTAAAGAAGAGTAATAAATGCACAAAAGCAGCCAGCCAGAGAGGCTGGCTGCTAAGTTGGGCTAGCGTAGGCCAGCGCTAATTTCGAGCTCTTTAAGGCCGTTTTCAAAGTAATCAAGTAAGCGCTGCATGGAGGGCAAGGTGCGGCGACAACCGATGATGCCAAATTCTAATTGGTCGCAGTAGCTTGTCAGCGTGATATTCAGCGCGATTTGATTTAATGCAATGGAAACAGGATACATGCCCTCAAGTTTGGCGCCATTCCAATACAGAGGTTTAGAAGGCCCCGGCACGTTGGAAATAACCACGTTGAAAGCTCGCCATTCTGGTGCTAAACCGGTGAGCAAATGCAAGCCCATGGGAGCCATAATAAGGCCGGTGAGGTTTAATATCTCGGCAGGGGTCATCTGGCGATAGCGTTCTTTAGCTTCGTCCATGGAGGCTTTGATGGTGCGCAAGCGGTTAGCTGGATCTGCGATATGGGTGGCGAGGTTCGCTAACACCATGGCGATTTGGTTACCACTAGAAGTATCGTCTTCGCTACGCAAATTGACAGGCACCATGGCGATAAGGGGTTTGTCAGGCAGTGCATTTTGGCTGATTAAATAATCACGTAACGCGCTACTGCACACAGCAAGTACTACGTCGTTAAGGGTACAGCCAAAAGCGCTGCTGATTTGACGAAAACGTTCGGTGGCATAGGATTGCGCAGCAAAACGTCGGCTACCCGTAATTTTTTGGTTCAAAATGGTTTCTGGTGCTTGAAAAACAGAGACATAATCGGGGTCTGTTTTGGCTTTTTGCGTCATGTCGTATACGGTGCGCGCCAACGTAGGAACGGTGGCTAGCTGTTTGCTCACGCCTGCGCCAAAGCGCGCCAGTTTACCCACTGCTTGCACTGGGTTGGTGGGGTAGCCACTTGGCTCGGCTTTATCAAGCATAGGGTGTGCCCATGCAGGTGGTAAGCCACGTTCGTTTGGGTCGTAAGACAATGCTTTAATGCCCATACGCATAGCTGCTACGCCGTCAACCATGGAGTGGTGTACCTTGGTGTACAGTGCAAAGCGGCGGTTCCGAATGCCCTCAATTAAGTGCACTTCCCATAAGGGGCGTTGGCGGTCTAGCAGGCTCGAATGCTCAGCAGAAATAAGTGCCAGCAGTTCGCGGATACGGCCAGGTTTCGGCAGTGCTTGGTGGCGAAAGTGATGTTCAATATCAAATTGTTTATCTTCCACTGCGTAAAACTGCCCTAAGCGCGAAACCAAGCGCTGATTAAAAGGTGGTTTCGGCGTGTTGTACTCGCGCATGGATTCAGCCAAATCGCGAATGTACTTGGGGCCTGCATCTTCTGGAAAGCTAAATAGTTGCAAACCAGCTACGTGCATGGGTTGCTGGCGTTGCTCAAGCCATAAAAACAGCTGGTCAACGGGGCCTAATGGTCGCATGAGAATCCCTCTTCTGAATGGTTGTAATTATTTTTTGCCCTGCCAGTGGCGCATGGATTGTGATACGCCGCTAAGTTTTGCAATGCGGTCCCAGATAGGAATAGGCAGTGCGTTTCGTAATAAGCCTACGCTTCTTGCAATGGGAGGTTCAATGACGAGCGCTTTTTTATCTTTAATGCCCTTAACCATAGAAGCTACCACCTTTTCAGGAGATAGCATGGGAGTGAGCAGTGGATTTTTTACGCCGTCAAACATGCCCGTATCGATATAGCTTGGACACACGGAGGTAACGGTGAGGTTGTGAAAGCCGCGCTCATGAAATTCTTGGCGTAAGGACTCGCCGAGCCCGAGAAGCGCCCACTTACTGGCAGAATAGGTGCTGCCCCAAGGAAGGCCTAAAAAGGCGCTAGCACTTACCACATTGACAATATGTCCATTTGGAGAGGCCATCAAATCATCCATAAAAGTATGAGTCATGGCGATGGGTGCTAGGGTATTGGTTTTCATGATATCGAGATGGTCTTTTAAGCTGACCTCGTCAAAGTTACCACCCACAACGATTCCAGCATTGTTAATTAACATATCAATGGGGCCAAGCTGTTCATGTACTGCGGCTTTGAATTTTTCGAGGGTGCCCGTTTTATTTACATCCAGGACCATGGCATGAGCTTTATGGCCTTGTGCAACAATCTCGTTAGTTACTTCGTTGGCAGGGGTTTTACGGCGTGCAGTCACTATGACTTCGGCGCCTTGGCGGGCCAGCTCTTTGGCAAGTAGAGCACCAATACCAGAACCTGCTCCGGTAATTAGTATGCGAGAGCCTTCAAAATCAGACATATACCACCCTTGTTATAGTAATTTTCGTTTGGTTGGAGCAGGCAGTATAGCGGAAGAAAAGTGCAGAATAGAAACACAAAACCGGCTGATGAGTCACGTCGCCGGTTTTGTGTAGGTAAACCTAATGATTAACACGTAGGTTTACGGGTTACTCGTAATCAAAGGAAAATTCTTCTGGCTTGATTTTGAGTAAGGTTTTAGCGGGCTTGAGCATGGCTTCGGCGTGGCCTTTGGCACGGGGAAGCAAGCGCTCGTAGTAAAACTCAGCAGTGGCAATTTTGGTTTCATAAAACTCGCGGCTTTGCTCACCATCACCTTTATCGAGCTTTTCTTGTGCCTTGGCTGCCATTACCGCCCAGAAGTACGCCATCATGGCAAAGCCGGAGTACATCAAGTAGTCATAGCTTGCGCTGCTCACCATTTCACGGTTACGCGCTGCAGTGATCATCAAACGAGTGGTGAGGTAGTTCCACTGTGCGGCGATTTTGAGTAGCTGCCATGCAAAAGGACGCAAGGTGGGATTGGTCATGTTACGTGTGCCAAAATCCACAAGTTTTTGGCTGAACTCGCGTACACATTTTCCGCGAGTCATTAGAAGAACTTTACGGCCAAGCAAATCGAGGGCCTGGATGCCAGTGGTACCTTCATATAGCGTGGAGATGCGTGCGTCACGAGCAATTTGTTCCATGCCGTGCTCACTAATATAGCCGTGGCCACCAAACACCTGCATGCCGAGGTTAGCTGCTTCAAGGCCCATTTCTGTAAGGAAGCCTTTAAGAATCGGTGTTAAAAAGCCCAGCTGATCGTCCCAGTACTGGCGTTTTTTCTCATCGTTCTCAAGGATGCCTGTAACCATGTTATCCGCTTGCTTGGCGGTGTAATACAACATGGCGCGACCACCCTCTGCCACCGCTTTTTGAGTGAGCAGCATGCGGCGCACATCGGCGTGATGAATAATGCTATCAGCCACATGGTCTGGATCTTGTTTGCCACGTAAAGCGCGCATGGAGCGACGCTCTTTGGCATAGGTTAGTGCACCTTGGAAGGCACGTTCTGCGTGGCACACACCTTGCATGGCAGTACCGATACGCGCTGAGTTCATAAAGGTGAACATGCATTCAAGGCCTTTGTTTTCAGGCCCAATGAGATAGCCCACAGCATCATCAAAGTTCATCACGCAAGTGGCGGAGGCTTTGATGCCCATTTTCTTTTCTAAGGCACCGCAAGAAACGCCATTGTCTTCGCCGATTTTACCTGGCAAGTGCTTAGGAACAATAAACAAGGAAATGCCACGGGTGCCCTTGGGTGCGTCAGGCAAGCGTGCAAGCACGATATGAACAATGTTTTCGGTAAGGTCATGGTCACCAGAAGAAATAAAAATTTTGGTGCCGGTGATTTTGTAGCTGCCATCTTCCTGGGGCACAGCACGAGTTTTTACTTGGCCTAAATCAGTACCGCACTGTGGTTCTGTTAAGCACATGGTGCCTGCCCATTCGCCGCTAGAAAGGGGAACAAGATAGGTTTGTTTCTGCTCTTCAGTGCCGTGCATCAAAATGGTGTTCATAGCACCAATGCCAAGACCTGGGTACATACTAAAAGACCAGTTAGCAGTACCTAGCATTTCTTGCTTGAACATACCCAGCGACATGGGCAGACCTTGACCACCGTATTCCACAGGGTGGGATAACCCTTGCCAACCGCCTGCTACAAACTCGTCGTAAGCTTCTTTAAAACCTTTCGGCGTGAATACCTTACCATCTTCAAGGCGACAGCCCTCTTCGTCGCCGGATTGATAAAGCGGCGCAATGGTATTTTCGCTTAAGCGAGCGCACTCAGTGAGGATGGCCTCGACCATATCAGGAGTGGCATCTTCGCCATTGGGTAAAGATTGATAGTGTTTTTCGTAATCAAACACTTCGTTTAATAAAAAACGCATGTCCCGTAAGGGAACCTTAAAACTCGACATTCACCCTTCTCCTGTAAAATTAGTAGCGGTGCAAAAGCTGCTTTTAAAAAAGCGCATAATGAATGGGTACGCAGTTATAACGAAAGATGCCGCTACATGCTTTGACCATAAACGCAGACGAAACAGGCGCAAATGAGAATATCGTGCCAAATTTAGAAAGCGCTGAAATAAGAAAGAGCGCTGCAATAGCGCTCTTTCGAGAGGGTTTAGAAGGGAAGTGTGTTAGTGTCTTCCACATGGCTGTTGTTGTAATCAACCTGTTGGCGACGCTGACGCGCTTGGTTGATTAGCATGCGGCCGTTGCTGCTAGTTTGTGGGTAATGGCTGAACCCAAGAGTCCAGCTGCCGTACTCACGGGCGTGAGCGTGGCCACCCAATGAGGTGCGCAATTTGTGGGCTACAATCTCTAGCTGTTCCGCGTTTTGGTACGGTACTGTTGCCATAAAACTACCCATGCTGAAGCGGGAAAGAACGTGAGGGCCTGGCAACGATTTATCCACGGCGCTT
>DAHVSB010000058.1 GCA_027324795.1 Alcanivoracaceae bacterium | reverse complement strand
TGCCGTGGGAATCGCCAAACACTTGCACTTCAATATGGCGCGGGTTAAGCAGGGCGCGCTCTAAAATAAGCTTGTCGTCGCCGAAGGCGCTTTTTGCCTCTTGGCGCGCGCTGCGGATTTGTTCTTCGAGCTGATTTAAATCGGTGACCAAGCGCATGCCGCGGCCACCACCACCGGCGGAGGCTTTGATCATTAAGGGTGGGCCAATTTTTTTGGCTTCGGCGATTAAGGTGTCATCACTTTGCTCCTCGCCTTGGTAGCCGGGCAAGCAGGGCACGCCCGCTTTCACCATGGCGGCTTTTGAGGCTTGCTTGGAGCCCATTAAGGCAATGGCCTTGGCGTTGGGCCCAATAAAAGTAATGTTGGCAGCGGCACAACGCTCGGCAAATTCGGCGTTTTCTGATAAAAAACCGTAGCCTGGGTGAATGGCATCCGCTTGGCTTTGCTTGGCTGCGTTTAGAATAGCGTCAATATTAAGATAGGACTGGCTTGGTTCTGAGGCACCGATATAAACTGCTTCATCGGCAAGCTTAACGTGTAAGGCCTCTTTATCTGCTTCTGAATACACCGCCACGGTGCCATAGCCTTGGGCTTTAGCCGTGCGAATCACACGGCAAGCAATTTCACCGCGGTTGGCAATTAAAATCTTATTCATGGTTATCCTCAGCCCACTTGGGTAAGCGTTTCTGCATAAAGGCCAGGGTGCCTTCGGCGCCCTCGGCGCTTTGCACGGCTTGTGCGAAGGCCTCGGCGCCATCATCCAACACCTGGGTTAAAGGATTGCGCAAAGTGTTGAACAACAAGGCTTTGGTGGCGCGGTTAGCACCAGGGGCGCATTGTTGTATTTGTTTGAGGGTGTTCTCTAAAAGCGCATCGAGGGCTTCTGTGGGAACGGCCTCGTGTGCCACGCCTAAACGAGCGGCTTCTTCGCCAGTAAAGCGCGCCCCTGTTAAGGCTAAGCGGCGTGTGGCGGTGAGGCCAATGCGCTGCACTAAAAAAGGGGCAATTTGGGCAGGTACCACGCCAAGGGTGGTTTCTGGCAAGCCAAATTTTGCCTCGAGCGCGCTTAGGGTAATATCCGCCACGCAAGCGAGCCCCATGCCACCGCCCAACACTGCGCCCTCAGTAACGCACACAACAGTTTGGGGTTGTTCGTTAACCTTGGTAAGCAGGGTGCCAAATAGGCGGTTCATTTGCTGAAAGCTTTCCGCATTACCTGCCATGGCTGCTTGGCGGGCTTGGGCCATATCGCTAATATCGCCACCCGCACAAAAATGCCCGCCGGCGCCGCGAATGACAATGGCGCGGATGGTTTCATTGTTGGCTGCTGCATCTAGCTCGTTAATTAAGGTTTCCACCATGGCCAAGCTCATGGCGTTGCGCTTGTCGGGGCGATTGAGCGTGAGGTGCAGTACCCCTCCACGCTGTTCGCTTGCTACCGGTAAATCACTCATGGCTACTTATCCGTTTTCTTTCTGCGTGGAAGAATATCCATGGTTTTGCAAATAATGCCGAGCATGATTTCGTCGGCGCCACCACCAATGGATGTGAGGCGGCCATCGCGCCATGCGCGGGAAGCAGGGTTATCCCACATAAAGCCATTGCCGCCCCAATATTGTAAGCAGCTATCGGCAATTTCACGGGCGAGGCGGCCAGATTTCAGCTTAGCCATGGAGGCTAGCTGCAACACATCTTGGCCATTAATGTAGGCGTGGCAGGCACGGTAAATTAGGCTGCGCAGTAGCTCCACTTCGGTTTTTAGTTCAGCCATGCGAAAGTGCACGCTTTGGTTATCAATCAATCGCATGCCAAACACTTCGCGTTCCTTGGCATATTCAATGGTTTGATCAATCAAGTTGTCAAAGCCCATGAGGCCGGAGGTGGCTCCCCATAAACGCTCCTCTTGGAACTGCATCATTTGCATCATAAAGCCCATGCCTTCTTGGCCAATGAGGTAGCGTTGGGGCACGCGCACATTATCAAAAAATACCTGAGCAGTTTGTGAAGAGCGCATGCCTAGCTTATTTAGGGGCTTGTCCACGGTAATACCTGCTGCGGTGCGGGGCACAACAATCAATGATTTATTAAAGTGGGGCTTGCCGTCGGAGGTATTGGCTAGCACGCAGAAAAAATCGGCGGTGGGGGAGTTGGTAATCCACATTTTGGTGCCGTTGATAATGTAATCATCGCCATCTTTTACCGCGGTGGTTTTAATGGCGGCCACATCGGAGCCAGCGTGGGGCTCGCTCACGGCGATACTGGCCACATAGTCTCCTGTAATGGCAGGTGCCAAAAACTCTTGGCGCAATTCATCGCTGCCAAAGCGAGCTAATGCGGGGGTGGCCATGTCGGTTTGTACGCCAATGGAAAGCGGAATACCCCCGCATTCGCAGTGGCCTAACTGTTCTGCCACCGCTAAACCGTAGGAATAATCCAACCCTAAGCCGCCAAACGCTTCAGGTTTGGTGACGCCGAGCAAGCCGAGCTCGCCCATGCGCTTAAAGACTTCGTGGGTGGGGAAGGCGCCTTTTTCTTCCCACTCATTCACGTGGGGATTGATTTCGTTAATGATGAAGTCACGCGTGGTGCGCGCCATGGCCTTGTGTTCGTCGGTGTTAAATAACATGGTTGTGAGCTCCAGAATTAAAGGCGCGGAACGCCAAAAGAAATAGGTTGTAGGGTGCGTTGTTGCGCTTCGCGGCAGGTGGCCAAAGCAAAAGCCACCACGTTGCGCGTGTCGCGCGGATCGATGATGCCGTCATCCCATAGGCGTGCGGTGCCGTAAAGGGCGGTGGATTGGCTATCGAGCTGTTGAGCGGTGCTTTCTTGTAAAAATTTGAGCACATTTTCGTCGGGTTCAATGCCTTGGGAGCGTTGTTTTTGCTCTGCCACAATGCGTAATACCATGCCCGCTTGCTGGCCACCCATTACCGCTACGCGGCTGTTAGGCCAAGCAAAAATAAACTGCGGATCCAGCCCACGGCCACACATGGCATAGTTACCCGCACCATAGGAGCCGCCAATGAGAATGCTAATTTTAGGAACGGTGGCGTTGGCCACGGCTTGGATCATTTTGGAACCGTGTTTAATGATGCCGTTTTGCTCTTGTTCTGTGCCCACTAAAAAGCCCGTGGTGTTATGCAAAAATAGCAGAGGACGGCGGGTTTGTTCACACAGTTGGATAAATTGTGCCGCTTTGGCAGCCCCTTTGTGGGTGATGGGGCCGTTGTTGCCGATGATGCCTACGGGGTAGCCTTCAATCTTGATCCAACCGCACACAGTGTGGGAATCCCATTCGTTTTTAAAATCTAAGAACGCAGAATCATCGGCAATGCGCGCTAAAATTTCGCGCACGTCGTAAGGTTTGCGTGCGTCATCAGGCACCACGCCGAGCAATTCTTCAGCGGCGTAACGTGGTGGTTTAAATGCTTTGGCAGGCAATGGAGTGGCTAAATCATTCCAGCCAAGGCTGGCCACAATTTCCCGGGCGAGGCGGATGCCATCACGGTCGTTTTCGGCAAGGTATTCGCCCGTGCCGGCTGTATCTGTGTGCATTTCTGCGCCACCGAGCTCTTCGTCGGTGGCCACCTCGCCAGTGGCGGCTTTGAGCAAAGGCGGGCCAGCCAAAAACATCTTGCTTTGCTCGCGAATCATAATGCAATAATCCGATAGCCCAGGCTGATAAGCGCCACCCGCAGTGGCGTTGCCGTGCACCACAGTAACCTGAGGAATGCCTTGGGCAGACATACGCGCTTGGTTAGCGAAGCTGCGTGCGCCTTCCACAAAAATATCGGAAGCATA
This sequence comes from Alcanivoracaceae bacterium, assembly GCA_027324795.1. Classification (GTDB taxonomy): domain Bacteria; phylum Pseudomonadota; class Gammaproteobacteria; order Pseudomonadales; family Alcanivoracaceae; genus CALEAR01. Next base: position 10,030 of record DAHVSB010000058.1, on the reverse strand, counting down.
GTTAAGGTTGGCGCCGCCAGATTCTGACAGGCTCACCACGGGAAGTTTGTTTTCTGCTGCGATGGCTTGTAGGCGTAAGGTTTTTTGCAGGCCCGCTGGGGTGATGGTGCCGCCTTTGATGGCGGAGTTAGAAGCAGCCACCAATACGCGCGTACCCGCCACATAACCAATGCCCGCGATAGTAGCGCCACCGGCTTCGGTGCCGTCTTTGTCGTCGTGCATCATATAACCAGCAAGGTTGTGCAACGGCAAAAAGGGCGCGCCCGCGTCTAGCAGCAGGGCGACTCGGTCGTGGGGCAATAGCTTGCCGCGTTGTTCAAAACGCTCACGGCGAGATTCAGTTTTTTCAACCACCTTTTGCTCTATGGCCCGAAACTCTTCCACCTGCTTTAGCATGGCGGCTTTATTTTGTTTAAATTCTTCGCTGTTAGGGTTGAGCGTGGAGTGGATCACTTGCATTTATGCCTCCTCCTCGTCGCTAAATAATGCTGGAGTTACCGCGCGATGGAAGCCTTGATAGGGTTGGCTGTTGTTGTGATCTGGGAGTGGGAAAATGGCCACATTGCCTTGGCTGGCGGCACCATCTACGCGCACGGTTGTGCCACTCACAAAAGCAGCACCCGGGGAAAGTAAGTAACAAATGGCAGAAGACACTTCGGCCTCTTCGCCCATGCGCTTTAAGGGCACCGCGGCTTTGAGGGTTTTAATGGTGGATTTAAAGCTTTCGGGATAAGTATCCATACCGCTTGAGGCAATCCAACCCGGTGCCACAGCGTTGACGCGCACACCCGCACAACCCCACTCATAGGCGGCGGTGCGAGTGAAATTTTCCATGCCGGCGCGTGCTGCACCTGAGTGGCCCATGCCCGGCATGCCACCCCACATATCGGCAATAATATTCACAATAGCGCCGCCAGAGCGGTTCATGCCTTGCATAAACACTTCTTTTGCCATTAAAAAACCACCCGTGAGGTTGGTGCTAATCACGGCGTCCCAACCTTTTTGGTTAATAAACGCCAGCGGTGAGGGGAATTGGCCGCCCGCATTGTTCACTAAACCGTGCACAGTGCTGGTCTCGGCAAATATTTTGCTCACTGTGTCTTTTACTTCTTCTTCGGAGCGAATATTGCAGCTAAACCAAAGGGCTTGGCCGCCGTCATCTTTGATTTCCTCGGTGGTGCGAATGAGTTTGTCTTCTTTGCGGCCAATCAGCACCACTTGCGCACCAAGGTGGGCAAGCTCATGGGCGGTGCAGCGACCAATGCCGCTACCGCCGCCGGTAACAATGATGGTTTGGCCTTCAAACAGGCCGGGTTTGAAAATAGAGTTATAGGCCATTTGATAACACCTCATCAGCAATGGCTTGTGAAACAGGAATGGGCATGTCTAATAATTGTTGTGCGAAGGCTTTGCCCTGTGGGTCAATGCGCAAGGAGGCGATACCGCCGCCACCGAGTGCACCTTTTAATAAGAAGTTTAAGCCGTGAATGCCGGGCAGCTGCCACTTTTCCACCGTGCTGTTTTCATCATCTAGCACGTGTTGCATCCACGCTTTTACGCTGTCTGTGGTAAGGGCTTGGTAGAGGTAAGGGTAATATTCAGGCTTGCGTGCCATCACGCCAATGTTGGCATTGTTGCCCTTGTCGCCGCTGCGGGCGTAGGCGAGCGCCACCAAGGGCACCTGTGTGCTGGTTTCTACGTTGGCTGGCGGAGTTTGCTCGGGCAGCGCTAGTTGCTCTATGTCTTGGCCTTTAGGCGCGGCCACTACCAAGGTGTTGCCTTGATAGTCAGCGTGCATTTCCACTTTTTGATTATCGATTAAGGTGGAAAATAGACGAATTCGTGGATAGGGGCGAGGGCGACCGCCCACAATGCCAGTGATACCCGGTGCCATGCCAGTGGCAGCTTGGGCAATTTCACGGCCCATAAATTTAAGCGCCGGCTCTTGGGGGTGGCGGGCGGCTAATTTTACCACCACTTCGCGGCTCTCTTGGCAGCGGGCGTGTGCGCCATAGGTGGTTTCGGTGCCCAGTAGTTCCACATCGGTGTGGGTGAGTTCGCCCATGCCTTTGGCTTTAAGCTCGCGATTCACCTTGGTGAGAATGGCATCGGCCACGGCTTGCGCTTTTTGCGCCGCATTAATGCCCGCCATCAGGAAGGTGGCGGTGAGGCGATAGCCATCAGGGTAAGTGGCGGATACCTTGTATTTGTCGGAAGGCGCAGCGCCTTTTGCGCCTGTGACTTTAACTCTATTCTCTCCCACTTCTTCGAGGGAAACTTGGGTGAAATCGCAGGTCACATCGGGCAGCAAATAAGCCCTTGGGTCCCCAATCTCGTAGAGCAATTGTTCGCCCACGGTGCCGCGAGTTACAAGGCCGCCCGTATCGGCGGGTTTGGTGAGAATAAAGTCGCCATTTTCATGGCACTCCACCACGGGGAAGCCCATGTTGTCGAAGCCTTCCACTAGGTGCCAATCGGTGAAGTTGCCCCCAGTGCTTTGTGCGCCGCACTCAATTAAGTGCCCCGCGAGTGAGCCTTGAGCCAGCTTATCGTAATCTTCAGCCGACCAGCCAAAGTGGTGCATTAAAGGCCCAAGCACTAATGCAGAATCCACAATGCGGCCGGTGAGCACTATATCGGCACCTGCATCCAAGGCCGCTTGAATGGGGCCGGCGCCTAGGTAGGCGTTCATGGTGAGCATAAAAGGCGGGGCGGGCTGGCCAGAATCTAAATCTTTGATGTCGCCCATTTGGCTGCGCAGCGGTAGCACATCATCACCTTCTACCAAGGCGATGGTTAGGGGAATATCTTGCTCGCGAAAAATAGCTTCTAAAGCATCGCGGCAGGCTCTTGGGTTTACGCCGCCGGCATTGCTAATCACTTTAATGCCCTTGGCATGTATATCTTTAGCGAGGGGCTTCATTACCTGCGTTACAAAATCGTGGGCGTAACCGTGGTTTGGGTTCTTCATGCGCGCCCCCGCCATAATAGAAAGGGTAACTTCGGCGAGGTAATCAAATACTAGATAATCAATGTCGGCTTGGTGAACAAGTTGGAAGGCGGCGCTGTTGGTATCTCCCCAAAAAGCTGCAGCACATCCGATTTTCACAGGTGCTTTAGACATGGTTTCCTCTCTTCTTAGTGCCCTGTGTTGGCAGTGGTGTGCTTGCCAAGGGCGGTGGCTACGTTTAAGGTTAAACCTACCAAGCAAGCGCTTGGTTTGTAAAGTGACAAAAGTAGCAGTGCTAAAACTTTTTGTCAGTGGTTGTTATTTCAGAAGGGAAAGTCATAATTCCCGCTAACTTTTTGAGCAGCCCTAACGTATTAAGGACCTCATGTGAAAACAGATAAAAACAAAGCAGCTAGCGGCCTTGTTATGCATGGCATGGATGAATCTCCGCGCGGTAAGTTGTTAAGTGCAGCGGCGCGTTTGTTTCGTGACCAAGGGTTTGATCGCACCACAGTGCGTGATATCGCCCGTGAGGTGGGTCTGCAAAGTGGCAGCTTGTTTCACCACTTTGCTACCAAAGAAGAGATTTTGCACGCCGTAATGGTGGAGGTGATCCGGTTCAACACGCATCGACTACAAGAGGCCATTCAAGGTATCGATTGTCCTCGTGCAAAGCTGGTGGCGTTGGTGCGCAATGAGCTGCAGTTTATTGTGGGTGACACCCGTGAAGCCATGACGGTGCTCGTTTATGAATGGCGTTGTTTGTCCCCAGAAAACCAAAAGGCCACGCTGGCATTGCGGGCCGAGTACGAAGCCATTTGGTTGGACGTGCTAGAGGAGCTAGCCGCAAAAGGGTTAATTGCAGAGCAGCCCTTTATTTTGCGTCGATTAATCACGGGTATGACCAGTTGGACCAATGCTTGGTTTGATCAGGCGGGGGATCTGACTCTCGATGAGCTCACCGATATTATTGTGAAGCGAATTTGCTAATCAAAAGGAGCCGTAATGATCGGGAACGCATTTGCTTGGGGTAATACTGGCTTTTCTATTGTGGAAGAAGGCGATCTAGATGCAGCTACTCTGTCGTTAAAGATTCATCACTACCGTGTGGTGAATCGCAAAGGCGATATGCTGCCTGAGAAATTCGCTGATATTGAGTCTGCGCGTGCTTTTATCGAGCAGCAAGAAGCCGCTAAAAAGTAGGAAAATAGGGTGTTTTGCTTAAAAAGAGTTCAGTTAGTATTATTTTTGAGCGAACGATTCAAAAGTTTAAAAAAGGCGTTGACGTGTAAATTCTATTCCCTATAATGGCCACCACTTCCCACGGGGTGGTTAGCTCAGCCGGGAGAGCATCTGCCTTACAAGCAGAGGGTCGGCGGTTCGATCCCGTCACCACCCACCAAATTCTTTCGAGAATGGGAGCGGTAGTTCAGTTGGTTAGAATACCTGCCTGTCACGCAGGGGGTCGCGGGTTCGAGTCCCGTCCGCTCCGCCATACAAGCCCTTAAGATGTTAAGTCTTAAGGGCTTTTTTATTTCTCGATTTTTATTAGACACCTCTTCACGGTCTATGCACCTCCAGAAGTAAGCCATTTTTCGGTAGCCAGTGCTTGATGCGGCGACTACAGTGCATATACCTGTTATTAAATAGTGTAAATTGCTGCGGTTTTGTGCGTTATGCACCTATGGCTACTTAGGTAACGCTCTACCGTTAATTGATTTTCAGCGTCCATTATCGTCCCAAGGAGAGAAGAAACCGTGAATCTTGGTGTTGCTTCAGAAGTGGTGGTGCTTATTTCCCCGCAGGGCACTATCAAGGGCATGCTGTATGCAGATTTTGAGGCCATATTGGATGGTATGGTGGGGGTGCCTGAGTTTGCAGGGCAAGAGATTAAAGGGGCTTATTGCTGGATCAATGATAAGACCCAGGTGCTAGCCATGGTGCTATTTACCATCGATTTCAGCGCTAATGGCATTGCATGCTCAAATTGGAATTTGCCACTGCATCACCTCGCTACCCATGCAAAACCGGGTCCTAACATGGGTGCTGGCCCTATTCGTTTGGCTTGTTCTAGCCAATGCCCAGTGGCGTGGCACCAAGAGCAGTTGTGGGAACCAGTGGTGGATGAAGATTCCAATGATTTTTTGCTTATTCAGCAAGCGCTAAATGAACGCAGCGCTCGCTTTGGGCTGTATCTTTCTTATGAGGATAACGAGGTCCCTAAAGCGACGGATACTCAGGAGTTGAGTGAAGTGATTGAGCGTGAGCGTCGACGCGCTGCTGCCACCATTAAAGACTTGCGTCTCAAAATGCAGGAACAGCAAAAAAACTTTGACGAAGCCTATTCTTCTTTACGTTTAGTGGCGCAACAAAAAGAAGAAATTTTAAACGCACAACTTAAAAAGCTATTACTGCGCCTCGAAGCGTTGGAGGGCCAGCACCATGCGCTGCAGGAGCAAAATGCAGCCCTTGAAGAGCAGGTGCAATTGCTGGGTGATAGTCTGGATGAACAAGCGGCACTTAGCCAAAGTAAGAGCACAGAAATTGAAACGCTAGCGGAGCAGTATCGCCAACGTATGGCCTATCGACTGGAACAGGAAAGGGCTAAATTCACCGAGCTTTTACATCAAAAAGAAATTGAAAATCTTAAACTAGAAGAACAGATTGAAGCACTGCAAGTAGAACTGAAAGAGCAGCGTAGCGTGCAGTTTGCGGCGGGGGCAGATGAGCTGCTGCAGCGCTTGCAAGCTGCAGGGCTAAACTTTGTGGCGAATCACGCGGGGGCGGGGCATGTTCATATTGCAGCCGAAGATGTTTTTGAATACATGGAAAATCCGGTGCGTTTTGCGGCCGCTAAATGCCAAGTATCAGAAAGCCATTACCGCGCTTGGCTTAAACATTATCAAAATCCATGTTGCCAGGTGCTTGATGAAAAGGGGGAGACCTGTGGCAAACGAGTACTGCGGGTGGATGTGCCGGCACAATTCCAACCGGGTGTGTCGGATCGCAACACTAATCAGTGCCGACGCTGCTTAAGCGATGTGGCCATAGAGAACGTACTACAATTTAGGTAAAAGCTATGCAAACGCTGGGGAAACATATGGCTGCGCCAGTTAAGAGCCCGCTCAAAGTGCTAGATAAAAACGTGTTAAAAGCCTTTGTGCCCTTAAATACCTTATCGGAAGAAGCCTTAGAGCAGCTTTTGGCCATGCAGCAAGTGCGCAGTTATCAAGCGGGCGACGTGTTATTTAGTGAGAATGAGGCTAACGCTTCTGTGGCCTACTTGCTCAGTGGCAGCGTACGGGTGAGCAGAGCGAACGGTGATAGAGAAGTTATTTCAGCCTCCGATGCCGCCGCTTGGCATCCATTAAGCCAGGGCAGCATCCATAATTCCACGGCGCATGCGGAAAGCCACACTATGGTGTTGCTCTTTCATCGCGAGCGCTTTGATGAGCAGCTGGCTCTTGAGCAAGCCCTAGGAGATGTACTTGAGCAATTGCGCAACAACTCCGCATACACCGCAGACTTGCCTTGGATTGAGCGCTTTTTGCACCAACCATTATTTAAACAATTGCCTTCGGCAAATATTTTGGCTGTGCTTGAGCGTTTGGTGCCCGAACGACACAGAGCCCAGAGCGACGTGGTAACCCAAGGCGAAGCAGGTAATAGTTGCTACATTATTAAATCGGGCACTTGCGAAGTAAGGGTGAGTTTGGGCAACAACCAACCGCCATTGGTGGTGGCCACCCTAGAGGCGGGCCAATGGTTTGGCGAGGAGGCCTTGCTTGTTCAGGGACCTCGCAATGCCACGGTTACAGCCTTGGAAAATTGTGTGTTAATGCGTCTCTCCGCACAGGATTTTGACGAGCTCTTGAAGAAACCATTAGTGGAGAAGCTTTCCTTTATTCACGCTGAAGATGACGTACGGCAGGGAGCAAGATGGGTGGATGTGCGGACTGCCGGAGAGTTCCACCAGTGGCATCTTCCTAATGCTATCCATCTTCCCTTGCAGCATGTGCGCGCCAAACATAGTATCCTTAGCCGCAATCTGCGCTATGTGGTGTATTGCGATACAGGGCGTCGCAGTGCAGCAGCAGCTTTTCTGCTCCAAGAGCTTGGTATAGATGCACGTTGGCTATCTGAACCGGTAGCAGCCCGCTGATACGTTAAGAGCATACTATTTGGCGGCTGTTTTTATTTTATTGTGCTCCTCGATACCCACTAGCGTTCGCTAACATTAACCAGTAAGGGGCTGTGGTGAAAACAGCATTTCGTAATATCGGCGTGGTGGCGCGCCCAAACAGCGAGCGGGCTTTAAGCACCACGCGCTTGTTGGTGGCTTACCTTAAAAGCCAGCATCGCCACGTAATCATTGAAGATCGCCTTGAGCAAGAGCTTGCGGAGCTTAATTTGCAAGCTGCTACACGCAAACAAATGGGTGAAGCGTGCGATTTGGTGATTGTGGTGGGCGGAGACGGTAGTCTTTTGAGTGCAGGCCGTACTTTTGCCGGCTACAACGTGCCCTTGCTAGGCGTCAACCGCGGGCGCTTGGGTTTTTTAACGGATATTTCTCCGGCAGAACTTGAGGAAAAAGTGGGGCAGGTGTTGGCTGGCAACTACGCCACCGAGCATCGTTTTTTGTTGCATATGGAGGTGCAGCGCAGCCGTAATATAGTGGGCGAAGGCGCGGCTCTTAATGACGTGGTGCTGCTTGCTGGCGATAGCGTGCATATGTTGGAATTTGAGCTGTTTATCGATGGTAACTTCGTTTATAGCCAGCGTTCTGATGGCTTAATTATGTCCACTCCCACAGGTTCCACCGCTTACGCCCTTGCGGGGGGTGGGCCTATTATGCATCCCAAACTCGATGCCATTGTGTTGGTACCACTGAACCCCCATACCTTAACAAGCCGACCTTTGGTAGTGGATGGGAATAGCGAAATAAAACTGCGAGTATTAACAGAAAACTTAATGCCCTTAGTGAGTTGTGATGGTCAAGAAGGTGTGCGTGTGCAACCTGGGGACATTATTTATGTGCGCAAGAAAAGCAAAAAGTTAATGTTGCTTCATCCGCCCGGGCATGACTTTTATGAAGCTTGTCGTTCCAAATTGGGTTGGAGTAGCCGCTTAGGTTGAGGAGTTAGCATGTCAAACGTACAAAGTTTTGAAGCATTAGTGGAAAATATGACCGAAGAAGTGTGGCAGCGTATGCGCCAGAGCGTGGAGCTAGGGCGTTGGCCGGACGGTCGTCAGCTCACTAATGAGCAGCGAGAATTAAGTTTAGAGGCAATTATTGCTTGGGAAATACGCAATAATATTCCCCTTGAAGAGCGCACCGGTTATTTGCCACAAAGCTGCAAAAATCAAGGGCCTAGCCCCGTGGCGCAAGCGGCGGTAATTGCCAATGCTAAGGAGCTTAAGGTTTGATTCGATTAGCGGATTATCAGGCGCCGAGTTATACCGTTACTCACACGGATCTTACTTTTGATTTGCATCCAAGCGCGACACAAGTCACTGCACGTTTGCAACTCAAGCGCCAAGGCGAAAGCAACGAATTTCAGCTTGATGGTGTGGGGCTAACGCTAAAAAAAATCGCCATTGATGGTGTTCCGTTAGCCGCTTCTCGTTACACCTATGATGGTAAGGTACTTGCTCTGACGGGGCTTCCAGAAGCTTGCGAGCTATTCACGGTGGTGGAGATTAACCCAAGCGCCAATACTGCGCTTGAGGGTTTGTACCTTTCCAATGGTATGTTTTGCACGCAATGTGAGGCAGAAGGCTTTCGTCGCATTACGTTTTTCCCTGATAGGCCTGATGTGCTAAGTCGTTATACTGTCACGTTAAAAGCATCAAAAGCGCAATATCCGCAGCTGCTTTCTAACGGTAACCCCGTGGCACAAGGCGAGGAAGGCGAGCAGCACTGGGTCACTTGGGAAGACCCTTTCCCTAAACCAAGCTATTTGTTTGCTGTGGTGGCGGGTGATTTGGCTTGTTTAGATTCCACTTACACCACCCGTGACGGGCGAGAAGTGCGTTTGGAAATTTATGCAGAGCCGCGAGACTTGCCTAAACTTGAACATGCCATGAACTCTCTTAAGGCCGCCATGGCCTGGGACGAAAAAGTATACGGTTTAAGCTATGACTTGGATTTATACATGGTGGTGGCGGTGAGCCACTTTAACTTGGGTGCCATGGAAAACAAAGGGCTTAATATTTTTAATACCGCTTGTGTCTTGGCTCATCCAAACACCACCACTGACCAAGGTTTTGAGCGCGTGGAAGCCGTGATTGGGCATGAATATTTCCATAACTGGTCGGGCAACCGCGTTACCCTGAGAGATTGGTTTCAACTGAGCCTCAAAGAGGGGTTGACAGTGTTCCGCGAGCAGCATTTTTGTGAGGACCAAAACGATGCAGCGGTTAAACGAGTAGAAGATGTTAAGTTGCTGAAGGCAATGCAGTTCCCCGAGGACCAAGGGCCTTTGGCGCATCCTGTGAGGCCAGAAAGCTATAAGGATATCGATAACTTTTACACTGCCACCACCTATGAAAAAGGCGCTGAGCTTGTACGCATGCAGTGGCAACTTCTCGGCGAAAAAGCTTTTTTACAGGGAGCGCACTTATTTTTTACTCGCTTTGATGGCCAGGCAGTAACAGTGGAAGACTTTTTAGCCTGCATGGAAGAAGCGAGCGGGCGGTCCTTGCAACAATTCAAGCGTTGGTACACGCAAGCGGGTACGCCACGATTAACTGTGACCGATAGTTTTGCAAATGGTACCTATACGTTAACGGTGAAACAGCACACACCTCCCACGCCTGGCCAAGATGAAAAGGCGCCTCAGCTTATCCCTTTGCGTCTAGTTTTGCTTGATGAAGAGGGCACGGCGCTACCCTTGAATGCAGAGGGTGAAACAGAAACAGTGTGGGAGCTCACCGAGCAAGAGCAAACAATGCGTTGGTCTCTAGAAGCTAAGCCCACACCATCGTTGTTGCGCGGTTTTTCGGCGCCAGTGGAGTTAGAGTACGCCTATTCCACGGAACAGCTTGCCCGTTTAGTAATCCATGACACTGATGGTTATG
>DAHVSB010000057.1 GCA_027324795.1 Alcanivoracaceae bacterium | reverse complement strand
ATACCAGCCTGGCTCGAACGAAAAGGTGCTGGCAAACAAGTTAGGTATTACAGATGCCGAGGATATGTTTGATGCTGAAAGCACATTGCTGCGGCAACTGTACGAGCATATTTTTCAGCACAGCCCAGTGTTAGACGCAGTAAACTTTGAAACGATAACATTCTGGCACCGTGCTTGGCTGTCACCTATTTATTCGTGGGCGGGAAGCCTTCGTACTGCGGACATGTCGAAGGGTGGGTTTCGTTTCGCGGCGGCCAATTTTTTACACAAGTAAATTCCAGATTTTGAAGAACGCTTCCTTAGCCAGTTTGCATCGTTAGTAGATTATAACGTTGATGAGCTGGTTGTATTTTTGGCTAGGCTGCATGTTGAATTTATTTTGATCCACCCATTTCGAGAAGGAAATGGCAGGATATCGCGGCTTTTGAATGATGTGCTGTTGGTTAGGGCGGGGTATTTGCCGATGGATTACCAGCTATGGCATAAGCATCGCGATTATTACATTAAGGCGATTCAGGCAGGCGTGGCGGGCGATGATCAGTATATTGAACGCCTAATGCGCGACAGCTTAAAGAGCCAGCTTTAAATGGGAAAAACGCGCAGAGGGTTGCGCTAGTTTTTTTTGAATATCAGCGATGCTTTGTGTGCTTTCTAAGGCAGAGGAGCTGGCAACAGCACGCAAAATCGTTTCTGCTGAAACTTCTTTGGGGGCTTTTTGAGTCGATGTTTTGTCTTTGTTCATAATGCACCGAAGCGTTGTGTGTTAAGGCTGTGTAATTGTAGCAGCTATTCCTATGAGCAGTGTAGCGTGAGGGTAAACGACGATGACTTTGCCATGGATGATGCTGGTTCGAGTCCAGCCTCGCTCACAGGCACTTCGCTTTAAAATATATTCGAAATGTTTGTCATTAAATTTAACTTAGTTAGCTAAAGCACTGTGAACCTAAATCTCGAACTTAATCGTATTGGGACCTGGTAGATGTTAATGCCGCAGGTGCTGGGTAAGCCACAACCAAGCCAGTAACCCTCAAAGTTGTAGCAATAGACTAACACCACCCCTAAGCCTAACGCCCTATCTTCCCCTACCACTTTCCACTTATTTTAACCAAATCAACCAATTACCAACTTTGGTTGGGTTGTTTTTTGCTCGCGGTCTCATATTATCGATAACGATAAGAATAATATTAAAACCGATGGTGAGGTTGTCATGGCAAAGCGTCGATTAGGTTTATCCTATTTATTAGTGGCATCAGCTGCGTTGTTGCTCAGTGGTTGTGCCACTGTTTACAAGCCGCTGGGCTGGGTGATTTCGTCTTACTCTAAAGATGAAGTGGTGCCCTATGCCTTGGCCCATCCCGATGCTGAAGTATCGATTTGTGGCACGGGCGAGGGGCTAACGCAGTTTGTGGGGTCCTTTGGCCGTGTGATAAAAGATCCGAACTACACCTTGTTTTATACTGAATTGCTCACGGGATTTTGTGCGGAATCAAGAGCCTATGAATCCCATTTACGCTATTTGCGTGCTAGCCACCAAAACCAAACCACTATCGCGCGTGATGAGCTAATGCTGGCGCAGCGCTGGCACGCTATTGCCGCTGAGCGTCGCGTGCGCGCGGTCAATTTTATGACAGCCCGTTACGGTGATATTGGTGGTGATACTTGCCCTAATCTGTTTAAAGACGAAGATGAAATCACCTACTTGCTCGGTTTGGTCACTGCCTTGCAAGCGGTGCGCAGTGATTTGCTTTCTGGTGCACAAGTGGGTGTGAGGCGTGATTTAGCCGCCCGCACCATGCGCTCTTCTCAGTGCTTAGATAACGAAAAATGGTGGGGTGTGCCTCAGGCTATTCGCAGCACTGTGTGGGCTTTTGTGCCGGGCACCCTACCCAAAAACCAAAACCTATGGCAGAACTACCAAGGTGCCGATGCCATTGCTAAAAAACATGACGCCCTATTCCCAGTGGTGTTGCATGTGCTAGGTGCCGATAACCATGGTAACGAAGATGAAGTGCGCCGCGCTCTGCGCACCGCAGGCGAGATTCAACGCAACATCGCTTCGGGCAACCACAAATTCCCCGCCATGTACCAGCTAGTGAATGCCATTTCTCACGATCAATTGCGTTACATGGCCGATGCCATTTGGATGGAGCAAAAAGGGCATCGTTCGCCGCCGAAAAGCTTGGGCGAGTTCCCAGATGAAGCAAAACGCGCCCCTGCCGATATCGACGGCTTGCTCTAACAACAAAACAACAAAGGTGTGAATTATGTTTAAGAAAATAACAACAGCAATGTTGACTGTGGGTGCTTTGCTCGCGCAGCCTGCTATGGCCGAACCAGTAGAGCGCAGCCTCTGCGTATTTGATGTGGTGGGCCGCAATGGCGACACCTATCAATTGATGCGCGATTACGTGCTTGCTGCCAAAGAGTGGGGCGTGGAATTTACCATGAAGCCCTATACCGATGAGGCGTTGGTGGTGGCGGACTTTCGTGCTGGCAAATGCGATGCGGTGGAGCTGTTTGGGATCAAAAACCGCGATTTGTTACGCTTCCCTGGTTCCCTCGATATGATGGCGGCGCTGCCGTCTTATGATGCCCTGCACACGGCGGTGGCTGCACTGTCAGCAGAAAATGCCGCCAGCCACATGCGCCAAGGGGATTATGAAACCGTGGGTATTATTCCTGGCGGTATGGTGTATTTGTTTTCCCATGACCGCAATCGCCTTGCGGATTGGGAGCAGCTTGCAGGGTTAAAAGTCACTGTGTTGTCCGATGATGAGCAAGCGGTGGAAATGATCCGCTATGTGGGTGGCTCTGTGTTGCCTGCTTCGGTAAGTACTTTTGCGGGTATGTTTAATAACAAAAGTGCGGATCTTTCCTACGCGCCAGCGTTCGCTTATGAGGCGCTAGAAATGTACAAAGGGTTGGGCGAGGGCGGTGGTATTTTGAACTACAATCTCGGCATTTTGACCTTCCAAATCAACATCCATCACGAGCGCTTCCCCGATGACTTTGGCCAGAAATCCCGCGCTTGGGTGTTCGAAAACATGTGGGAGCCAGGCATGCGCGTAGTGGAACAAGCGGAATCTAAAATCCCTAAAAAGTATTGGGTAGAGCTAGATGCGGACAGCAAAGAAAAATACAACGAAATGTTCACTGCTGTGCGCCAAAACCTTTACGACGCCGATAAAGTGTATGACCGTAAAATGCAGCAAATGCTGAAGAAGATCCGCTGCCGTGAGGTGCCCGATAACGCGGAATGCTCGGACGTAACCGAGGGCGGCCCCGCGTTTTAAGTTAGCCATAACAATAACAAGGCCCCGCGTGCGAGCGGGGCAACTCTCCATTTTTTCCCTAAGGGAGCAAGATATGAACACGTCTGCTGTTGAGCAATCGGGTCTCGTTGCGCGTTTTCGTCATATTTTCACGGCCTTGCCAGTGGCGGCTATTTTGTTGCTTGCCATTGTGTTTGGCACCAGCTCCTATATGCACTCGCAAATGCTGGCCCTTGGACAAAGCATGTGGAGCAACTACGGTATGGTGCGTACAGATATGCGTGCGCCCACCTGTGATCCCAATTTTGATGTGGAAGCACGGGTCGAAAAGCAAATGCAAAAGGCAGAAGAGCAGGCGGAAGACAGCCTCCTTGCTTTTCAGGCGCCAAATCCAGATAACTTACGCCGTTCGCTCGCGCGCCAGTTGGCCCGTTGCCAAGAGCAGCATCAGCTGTATGAATACAACCAACAGATGCGTGAATCCCCTTGGGTGCGCGCTTATACCCGTGTTGAACACAGTGTGGGCGAGCTAAACGAAGTGGGGTTGGACGCGCGTAAGTATCTCCTTATTACCATTATTTTATTATGCGCTGTGATCAGCACCTTGCGCCGCAGCCATATTTCGTTACGTGCTATTCAAACTCGCACCGAAGGGCGGGTATCCGCCTTGCTGCAATTGGTGGGCAATGGCTTGTTGTTGGCGAGCGCCTTGAGTTGGCGCAGTGTGGCCACCAAAGCAGGCGACACCACGCCCATGGCCATGCATTTAATTTGGATCACCGGCTTTGCCGCGCTGACCTTGATTAATGCGGTGCAGTGCCTGCGTAGCCAGGGGCTAAGTGAGGAGCGTACCTCCATTGGCAAAGCGCTGCTCACCGTGCCCTTATATACCTATATGGCGTTGATTGCGGGCACGTATTTTATTCTTTCTGAAAACTATGTAGCGGGTAACGCCGTACAGTTAATCAAGCTCGTAAGCCATGCGGATTTGTATATCAATGTGGGGCTCTACGTGTGGGTGGGCATGTTGCTTAAGCAAACTCGCCTTGCCAAGTTGGTGTTCGATGCTATTCGCCCGTGGCAATTGGCGCCTGAATTAATTGTAGTGGTAACTGTGTTGCTGGCAGCGTATCCCACCGCCTTTACAGGTGCCTCGGGGATTTTCTTGATTGCTGTGGGTGGCATTATTTATGAGGAAATTCGCCTTAGCGGTACGCGTAGGCCGCTGGCTTATGCTTCCACGGCTATGTCGGGCAGCATGGGGGTGGTGCTTAATCCGTGCTTGATGGTGGTGGTCATTGCATCCCTCAATAAACAAGTCACCACCACACAGCTATATGGTATGGGGATGTATGTGTTTATCCTCACTGCCACCTTGTTTGCTCTGATGGTGGTGCTCACCAAGCGCAATCCCTTAAGTTTTGCGCCACCGCGTGAGGCCTTGCCCGCGTCGCTCAAAGCCTTATTGCCTTTAGTGCCGTATGTGTTGATTGGTGCCTTGGTGGTGGTGTTTTATAACCAAGTGGTGAATCAGCGTTTTAATGAATTTACGGCGGCCACTATTTTGCCAGTGATTATGTTGTTTATTTTGCTTTACGATGCATGGGTCTCTAAACGCGAGGCCAAAAAAGGCGAAGCTCAGCATTTGCCCAGCATGGAAGGCAAAACCGTGGCAGGGTTTTGGCAGCGCACTATTGCTGCCACCTCTGAATCTAGCACCCATATTGGTGCCTTGCTATTGCTGATGGCGTTATCCGTGGTGCTTGGTGGTGTGGTAGAGCGCGCGGGGTTGATGGAGTTATTCCCCAGCGATTTTAGTTCCATTTGGTTGGCCATGACCACTTTGGTGATTGTGCTGGTGCTCATCGGTATGTTTATGGACCCTTACGGTGCCATAATTTTGGTATCCGCCACCATTGCGAGTGTGGCGTACGATAACAATATCGATCCTGTGCATTTCTGGATGGTGGTGTTGGTGTCCTTTGAGTTGGGTTACTTAACCCCGCCCGTGGCGCTAAACCAGCTGCTCACGCGGCAAGTGATAGGCAACGAAGAAATGCAACTCACCGAGCAGGATGCTAAGCAAGAAACCCATTGGTGGTATCGTCACGAGCGCTTGCTATTGCCGCTCACGGTCATGCTCGTTGCCTTGTTGCTGGTGGCGTATGTGCCTTTGATGATGGGTGTGCGAGGCGCTTAAAAGTTGCCGTTTGTGGGTGCTTCAAGGCTTTGGGGGCGAAGCACCCACTTTTTTATGGGAGTTTATGGAGGGATTAAAGCGCCACTTTGAAGTGGGTGGTTGGTGCTAGGTTGGTGTCGGTGGCTTTTAAAATCGCTTGAGCACGAGAGGTGACTTGCATTTTGCGGTACAGGTTATGCAGGTGCCACTTCACCGTGCCTTCCGAAATTTGCATCACTTGGGCAATGGCCTTGTTGGTTTTGCCTGCTGTCATATATGCCAGCACGCGCTGTTCTTGGCTAGTGAAGGGTGACGAACTTTCTTCTTGTTCTGTGCAGCGCTGTTGCTGAAAGCGGCGCAGTCTTTTTTGTGCATATTGCGCGAGCTTAGGGTGCTCATTATCTAGTTTTTCGCATAAGTAACTGCGAAATAAAGGCATAAACGTAAAGGCATTATCTAGGGTTTCAATAAACAAGTTTTGCTGTTGCCACCTTTGGATATTGGCCTGTGCGTGGCGCTGCCCACTCAAGTAATTCAAGCTGTCAGCGGTGAAGCTAGGTGCAATAGCGCTGAGCAGTAATAACCGTTGTTGCTGTGGCGTGCATAAGGTATCAAGCAATTCATCAAAATAGGCGTGAACCGCCTTCAGGGTTAACGCCAACGGCTGGGTGCGGTGCTGCTGTTGCGCGTAAAAAAATGTGGCCAATGGCCAGTGGTCAAAGGCTGGTTTGCATTGCTGGCTAAGTGTGGGGGTTTCATTAAAACCTACGGCTAATGCTTGCTCGTCTAGAGTGATGAGCGCTTGGTTAAGGTGCCATTGCGCTAAACGTAATCCCATAGAACGCCCTGCCAACACAAAGCGCACGCCTTGATGAGCAAGCTGCAGCAAGGTGTTGATAGCGGCTAGGCTGTGGGGTTGTATTAGGGCTTCAAGGTTGTCGATAAAAATCACGTGGGGAGTAGTTACCGCCTTTGGATCAACGGCGAGCTGCTCATTAAGCTCAGCTAACGTGTTGGGGGAAGCAGTAAGGCGCAATAAACGCCCAAGTGCCTTGAGTAGCGTCGGCAGGTGATTGGCACTTTGGTGTAAGCGCAGCAGCGCTGTGGATTGGCCTTGTTTGTGGCATTGGTGTTGCCACTGTTGCAATAAAGTGGTTTTGCCATAACCGGGTGGGGCTGTGATGGCCACCAAGGGGGTATGAATGTTGTGCCACTGTAATTCGGACTTAGTACGAGGGGAAAGCGGGACTACAGACGCCTCAGGACCATGAAAAACCTGTATGGCGGTGGGGTGAAAACACATGGCATCACTCCTTTTTTATTGTTAGGGCCGTGATAGAGGGGTGGCCTCTATCACGCTAGGGTGCTCATTAAGCATTTTGCGAACGGATATGCTGTTGGCCGTAGGCCTGTTCAAAGGCGGGCAAGCCGCTGTTGAGGCTAGCCTCAGCCGCCAATTTGCGCTCGGTCTCGTTGGCGTAATGCTGATCCCAATGCAGCACTTTGGGTGTCATTAGCTTGTGCCATAAGGGGGGCACCAAGGTCACTAAAATGGTGGTGAGGTAGCCGCTAATCATCATGGGCGCTTCGGGATAGGGGCGCAGTTTGTGGTAAGGCACTTCACCTTGGGCATGGTGGTGTGAGTGGCGAGTGAGGTTAAACATACTCCACGAGCTCACGCGCTTGTTGGTGTTCCAAGAGTGGCGGGGCTGCACGGGCTCTTGCGGGTCGCGCACCAAGCCGTAGTGTTCCATGTAGTTCACGATTTCGAGCAGAGATTTACCCCACACGGCGCAAGCGATAAAGAACAAGGCGCCTTGCCAGCCGCCAATGCCGTAAGCCGCAGCCACTAATAGCAAGCTCATGGCATGGCCGCGCAAAAATTTGTTGTGCCACGATACCACTGCTTTGTTAATGCGCTGCAAACGAGCTTTTTCGATATTCCAAGCGCTCACATTGCCTTTGATAGTGGAAGCTACCACATGGTGGTACACATTGCGGCCGCGCGGTGCTGTGGCGGGGTCTTGGCGGGTGGCCACATAATGGTGGTGGCCATACACATGCTCGATGGAAAAGATGGTGTCAAAGCTAAAAGCGAGTAGCCAACGGCCCACAAACATAGAGATTTTATCCCAGGTTCTGTGGGTGAGCTCGTGGGCGGGAATGGTGCCAATCATGCCGATCATTAAGCCGGTGAGCAGCACAGCAGCCACCCCGTGGCCGATGCCATTTTGCGCTTTTGCAGCCAGCACATCATAGCCTGTGAGTTGGCTCACCCAAGCGCCAAAGCCCAGGGCATCGCCCGCTGAAAATGCCCATACCGCAGAGAATACAATTAAGGCTAACAGCGGTAGCGCCAGCCATAGTTGAAAGGTAAGTATGCCTGCGTTGTTGTATTCGGGGGTGCTGGTGTCATCACCGCCGATGGCATCGCCAATCACATAAAACAGGATAATGGCGACAAAGCCCAAGATGATGTAATCACCGCCTGCGAGCAGGGTGCCCAAGCTCAGCAAGCCGATGACGTGGAAGAAAAAATATTTGAGATAGTGAAAGAGTTTCATGGTATTACCTCATGTTGTTGTGAGTATGGGTTAGCTAGCAACGGATGTGGTGTTGGTTAAAAAACGGTCGGCATGAATGTGCTCAGGGCGAATGCCTTGTGCTGCCAATATATCGCTGGCGGCGTCCACCATTACGGGAGGGCCGCATAAATAGGCGTGCATATCCGTTGTGAGAACGGCGGCAATATGCTCGGTCACCAAGCCGCGCTGCCCTTGCCAGTCCTCATCGCCGGCTTCGGAAAGCACGGGGATAAAGGTGAACTGAGCAGGCCAATGGCTGGCCATGTGTTCTATCTCTTCAAGGAGATACAGGTCGTGCTGGCGGCGTGCGCCAAACAGAAGCGTCACGGGGCGGTTCAGCCCTTGCGCTTGTGCCTCTTTGAGGATGGCCATAATTGGCGCTAAACCACTGCCGCCCGCCACCATCAAAATGGGGGCATCGCTAGGCTGTAGCCAAAAATCGCCGTGGGGGCCGCGTAAAGTGACTTCTTCACCCACAAGGTTGTCGCGGGTGATTTTTTCAGTGAGCACACCCTTGGCCACGCGGCGAATTAAAAAGCGCACCTCTTGTTGGCCGCTTTGCCCAGCAAAAGAAAAGTTGCGGAATACATTGGGCATGGAGGCAAGGGCAAGCTCGGTATACTGGCCCGCCTTGTACTCCAAGGGCTCGGCCAAACGCACGGTGAGTTGGCAAATATCGTGGGTGAGCATTTGTTGTGCTGCTACTGTGCCTTGAATGGTTTGGGGCGCTTGGTCATCGGTGAGGCGTGCTTCCACTTTAATATCTGAGAGCGGCACCGATTGGCAGGCAAGGATATAGTTGTCAGCCAACTCTTCGGCGCTCAGCACATAGCTAAAATCGGTAAGGGAGCGTGTTTTGCCTTCCACTAAGCGACATTTGCAGGTACCACAGCCACCTACGCGGCAACTGTGCGCCATTGCCACACCTTGGTTTAGGGCAGAGACCAGCAGGGTTTCTTTGGAATTTACTTCCACTGGGTGCTGGTTAACCTGCGCTTGATGTATTGTTTTTTTTCTTAGGAAACTGAACATAGCGGGTCTCATTAGCATTGCGAAATCGGAACAACCATGCGTTGAGACTAGAGGGTGCCATGCTTGAAAACGAGGTCATGCCATGACAATCTGGGGTCATTTATGGACACCCCTACCTCATAGCGATTAATAAGAGCAAAAAATGATGACAGCCTCTGTGGCATTGCCGAGTTCGTACATTCAGCAGTTGGGCGAGTTGGTGGAAGATTTAGGCGCTAGCTTCGATACATGTTTGGCAGAGGCGGGGCTGCGTGCTGATGTCTTGGAAGAGCCTATGTTTCGTTGCGCATGGCCTCAGTTTGAGACTTTGGCGCAGGCTGTTATAACGGCCACAGCTAAGCCCGAGTTAGGTTTGCTACTAGGCGAGCGATTGTTGGTGCACACTCACGGAGTGTTAGGTTATGCCGCTATGAACGCCGAAACCCTGAGCGAAGCGTTGCAAACCTTAGAGCAATTTATTCGGGTGCGGGTGGCATTTATGCAGCTGGCGTACGATGCGGATAATGCGGCGTTGGTGCTGAGTAGCGATATGCCGCTGGGCCAAGCCGAGCGCCTACTTATGGAGGCCATTCTGCTGGCCATTAAACAAATTATTGATTTCATCACCCGTGAAAAAGCCGCCATTACGCAGGTGAGGTTTCACTACCAAGCCCCTGCAGAAGCCGCGCTCATTGAGCAGGTGTTTGATACCCAAGTGCAGTATGGCGCGCCGCTGAGCGGCCTTTGTATTGCGCCCGATTTGCTGCACAAGCCCTTGCGCGTGGCTGAGCCTGAAGCCTATGCCATGGCTCAAACCCTGTGCGAGCAAGCCTTGGCGAAGCTAGGCGATGAATCGGCATTAAGCCAGCGCATTCAGCGTTATTTGTTGACTCGCCACAATGAATTCCCCACCTTAGAGCAAGTGTGCCGGCAGCTTCACACCACGCCGCGTACCCTGCATCGGCGTTTAAAAGCCGAAGGCACCTCTTTTCGTGAAATCACCGATACCACCAAGCACCGGTTAGCATTGCAATATTTACAAGAAGGGCAAAATAGCTTGCAAGAAGTGGCCTACTTGTTGGGCTACAGTGATTTAGCTAATTTTCGCCGCGCTTTTAAACGCTGGGTGGGCCTGTCGCCGAGTGAATATTTGGCGCAGCAAGAAAGTAACGGCTGAGCCAAGTGCGGACATGTTAAGAAAACGCCAAAATCTATACATGTTGTTTTCTCATGTTAAGAAAATGGGAAAATGTATACATGAGATCGTCCTCATGTTAAGAAAATGCGAAAATCTATACATGAGATTGCGCTCATGTTAAGAAAATGCAATTATTTGTACATGACAAGAGCAGAATGTTGAATACAGAGTGCAGTTATGCCAACCCGTTATACTCTTCCCCTGTTGCCGTTGCCTCATCCTGAAACATGGGAAACCCGTGAGGTGCTAAAAAAAACAGCCGAAGCCCATCGCTATTTAGCAGAGCTGAAAGGCATTGCGTTAAGCATCCCAAATGAGGCTATTTTAATTAACACCCTTGCGTTGCAGGAAGCAAAAAGCAGTTCAGAAATAGAAAACATTATCACCACTCACGATGATCTCTATAAAGCCAACCTGCACGAGGATTTGGAGTTTAATCCTGCCGCAAAAGAAGTGCAGGATTACACTTATGCGTTACAACAAGCGTTTCGCGTGATTAGAAAGCACAAAATTATTCGTTTAACGGATATTTTAGCCATTCAAGAAATGCTTGAAAAAAACAACGCAGGCTTTAGAAAGCTACCAGGCACCAGCCTCAAAAATGCACTCACGCAGGAGGTGATTTATATGCCACCTCAACACCCTGATGAGGTGCTAGCGCTAATGGAAAACTTGGAGCGATATATCAATGATGACTCGCTTTGCGAGGCCGACCCCCTAGTAAAAATGGCCATTATCCACCATCAGTTTGAGAGCATTCACCCTTTTTATGATGGCAATGGCCGCACAGGACGTATTCTAAATATTCTGTATCTGGTGGCCCAAGATTTATTGAATTTGCCCGTATTGTATTTGAGCCGTTACTTTATACGCGATAAAGCGGCCTACTATGCGGCGTTGCAAGACGTTCGCGTAACACAGGATTGGGAGGCTTGGGTTCTTTATATTCTGCAGGGTGTTATTCAAACCTCTCAACAAACCATCACATTAATTGGTGAAATGAAGAAGCTGATTCAGGCTACGAAGCACCGCATGCGCGATGAGTTGCCGAAGATATATCGCCAAGAGCTGCTCAATAATATTTTTAAGCACCCTTATACCAAGATAGATTTTGTCGTGAATGAGTTGGACGTTAGCCGCCAAACCGCCACAAAGTATCTCGATCAGTTGGTGGAAAACAATTTTTTGAGTAAACACAGGTTGGGCAAGAATAATTACTATGTGAACGATGCTCTGTATCAATTGCTGCTATTGCATGGCTAATGGCTTGCTCTGAAGCTTGGTCCAAATAACATTGCTGCACTAAGCGTAAACCTTATTTAAGCGATTCTTAGTGTGGCTAGCGGCCCAGATAGCATTAACGCGCGGATAAAATTGGCAACATAGCCACAAGAAACCGTAAATCATAACTTGAGTGGCACAGCCGTACCAATTAGCATGTGCCTCATACTCACAACAAAGGAAATCTTGCCGTGTATGTAGCAGGCTGGAGCAAAGCGGAAATCACCATACAACCTCAAGGTTATGCCATGCATGGCTTTGGTAACCCAAAGCATAAGGCGCTCGGCGTGCGCAACCCTTTACAAGCGCGCAGTTTTTTTATTGCCGAAGAGGCCAACCCCCAATCGCAACTTATTTATGTGTGCCTGGATTTGGGTTATATCACCCACGCCATGCGCCAAGGCATTGTGGCGCGGTTGCAGCAAGAGTTAGCGGATTTTG
The DNA here is from genome assembly GCA_027324795.1 of Alcanivoracaceae bacterium. Classification (GTDB taxonomy): domain Bacteria; phylum Pseudomonadota; class Gammaproteobacteria; order Pseudomonadales; family Alcanivoracaceae; genus CALEAR01. The sequence goes on along the minus strand of DAHVSB010000057.1, from coordinate 1,899 downwards.
ATGAAGAGCGCTTGGTGCTCACTTGCACCCACACCCATTCAGGGCCCGGGGGCTGCACCCAAGATGGCCTTTATAATCTGGTGACGCCGGGATACCAACCGCAGCACGTGTCCATTGTGGTGGATACCACGGTGCAGACGATTTTAGCCGCGCAGCAGAATGCCCAACCCACGGAGCTATTTTTTAGCAGTGCGCCCATTGAAGAAGGGGTAGAGGTGGCATGGATCCGCTCCATTGCCGCTTATAACCGCAATACTGACGTTACGCCCTGCACCGAGGAAGAAACCCACAAGGCCCTAGACCGCACCATGCATCTCATTGAGTTTCGTCGTGGCGGGCAAACTCAAGCACTGATTTCTTTATTTGGCGTGCATGCCACTTGTCTGGGCAGCTCGCTCACCAATCACGATGGCGATAACAAAGGTTACGCTGCTTTGTTTGCAGAACAACAGCTTGAGGCCCAAGGCATCACCAACCCTGTGACCATTTTTGCCCAAGGCACCTGTGGTGATGTATCGCCTCATTATCAAGGGCCGGGGGCGCATCAGCGTCGCAAGCGTTTAACCGGCGAAGCAGAATACCAGTACGCCGAAAACAACGGGCGCAAGCAGAGCGACCATGCGTTTGCCATGTTAAAAAATCACCAAGGGTCGGCTATTACCGGGCCTTTGGATGGCGTGCTCAGTTATCAAGATATGAGCCAGCAACACGCCGCCCCTGAGTTTGCTAACGGCGAAAAAGAGGCTTACACCGCGCCGCCTTGTCACGGCGTGGCCTTTTTTAGAGGCACTCCCATTGATGGCCCTGGCATGCCGGGTTTTTTAGGGTTTGGAGCTAAAATAGTAGCTCGCAATGTAAAGCGCCGTCGTTTGGCTAACAAACAGCATCCGCAATATGCGTACTACCAACGCTTGTACGCCAGCCAAGGGCCCAAAGACGTGTTGATGGAATCCGAGCGCAAACAGGTGCTTGGATTCCCATTTGCCAAGATTCCCTTGCCCGCCTTTACCGACCCTCTAGTACGTGAATTGAAAAAGCAGGCCCGCGCAGGTGCGCTCAAAAAGAGTGCTATGGTGCCCAGCGTGCTGCCGTTGCAAATTGTGCGCTTAGGCAATATTACGCTGACCTGTGCACCCGGTGAATTCACCACGGTGGCAGGGCGCCGCTTGCTCAATACCATTGCCCAGACTTTAGGGCCTGAGAGCCAGCACATTATGTGTACGTACTGCAATGATTACATGGGGTACGTGACCACCTTTGAAGAGTACCAAGAGCAAGCTTATGAAGGTGGGCATACCGTGTATGGGCAATGGACGCTAGCGGCTTTTCAAACTTGCTACCGTGAGTTGGCTAGCGCTTTAGCAGCATCACCCGAACAGCGTACCCACGATACGAAAACAAGACCATCGCCCACCCCTGTGGATGAATTGCGTTTGCGTACTGCTATGGCATCACGCGTTTAAGCTTCACTGCAAAACCACATCACAAAACAAGGCTTTTCTTAACCAAAGTCAAGAAAGCCTTGTGAATAGTAGGGTTTATAACTTCTAAAAAATCAATTAGTTGCAGGTTGCTAAGTCTTCTTGACGGATATCAAGCGGTTTCGTTGTGCAGATGCAAATCCATTTTTATCTCCGTATGTTGATGGGTGTAAGGCAAGCCCTTACAAGGTCGTAATCAAGGTAGATAGCGTCAGTAGTTGTTATTCACCAGCGACCACACCCGTTGATGTTTTACTACAAGGAGAAGCATTATGCTTACTCGACAACTGTCATGGTTTATGACAGCCGTGCTCATGGGCATGCTAGCGCTTAGCTCTTCAGCGGTTGCCGCAGAGCAAGACGATGTGACCTATCGGCCCGACGTAACTTTTACACTGCGTACCGATATTTCTGAAGG
>DAHVSB010000056.1 GCA_027324795.1 Alcanivoracaceae bacterium | reverse complement strand
GGGGTGACTCCAGCAGAGTTGGGTACTGGTTGGCGAAGGTGGCGTAGGTCTGCGCTGCAAGAGCATACTCATCAAGCTCAAGGTAGCTATCCCCTAAATGCTGATAAACCGCTTGCTCGTAGGGTTTGTTGGGGTGTCGCTCAAACCAAGCTTTGGCGGTAATAGGTCCATCTAACTGCATAAAGGCAAGGCTGATAACCCTTTCCGTGTCTTTATTAAGTTGTGAAACTAGCTTTTGCTCGGCGGTAGCTAAGGACTCCTCATCTTGATGGTGGAGGTTGTCGTAGAGAGTGAAAAATACTGCTAGCGCTTGTTCGTATTCGCCAAGCTTATAGTGGCTCCAGCCGAGTTTGTATAAGCCCTGCTGATAAAACTCATGCTCTTGTTCGCGTGTTACTGCGCTATAAGCGTTAACAGCCTCGGTAAAGTCTTCATTTTTAAATAATATTTCACCGCGTCTGAACTGAGCCTCCACATAAAGCGGACTTTGTTGGTGGTGGCGCGATAGTTCGGTGAGTGCAACCAAACTCAACGCCTCTTCACCTGCAAAACTGTATGCGTGAGCAAGCTGATAGAGAGTTTCAGAGCGCTGTATTGGGTTGTCGTCAATGTTCAGCAAGGTGTGATACAAGAAAGCAGCAGTATAAACATTGGCGTTAATGGGTACTTCTTGCAGGCGGTGGAGGTTGTTGGCTTCGAGTCCAGAGCTAAAAAATGCATGTCTTGGCTGTTGGTTCTTTTTACTTAGGCCGAGATATTCTGCAAACGGGCTCTGGCTGAGCGTGTCCACATGGTTGTACTGTTGAAAGCGGCGTTCAGCCTCCTGCATGCTTAAATCAGCCATGCGTCTGAGCACATCGGTGTCTTGGTTGTATTGAAAAGCTTGTTGGTAGTGCTTGAGCGTCTGCTCCGTATTAACTTCAACGGGCACATGTCTAGTGGGCTGCGCTTTAGGTGTTGCTGAAGACGACAGCGCTATGCTACCAAGGAGGGGCTCAGCAGTGTGGCGTTCTGGTAGCGGTGCATTGGAGCTGCAAGCGGTGAGCAAAGCGCTATAAGTGAGTAAGGCTAAGGTGCTAGGACGCGTGTATTTCATCTTGCTAAGCTCATTATTGTTGTTGGAGTAGCTGATCTTGCACTCGAGCAGTGGCGAGGTGCGCTTCTGCTAATAGGCTATTCAGCTGAATTTTATGTTGGCGAATGTGCTGTTTGGCGGTGGCATTAATGTCTGCGCTAAGGGTTTGTTCTAGTTCCTGAGTTTGAGCTAAACGCTGGGTGATAAGTTTTTTAAAGTAAGCGAAGGTGGCTTCTAGTTCTAAAGCATCGATGTCTTTATTGTGCTCAAACTCGCCTTGTTCAATGAGCAGCCGCTCGGCAATTTTTTTGAGGCCGATTTGCAAGTCGCTTTGAATAGCAATGTGGGTGATATCACGCTCTTGAGCTAGATCCTGATACCGCTCAAGTTCGGATAGTTGGTTTTTAAAGGTGTTAATGAGTGCTTGTGCTTCTTGGTAGTAATTAAGTTGGGTTAAAAAATATTGTTGTTTAAACAGAGTGCCAAGCAAATCGACATGGTTGCTTGCAGCTAGCGTTGTAATAGTGCGCTCTGATAAATCCCCTTCGAGGTTCTTGAGCGAACCAATGAGCGATGCAGGCCAGTTGTTATTAGGGTTTTTTCAAACGCTTCGAGTTCTTTAATTAGCTGCGTAAAGTGCTCCACCGCTGTGGAGTAGCCGGCTTGCGCAGCGACTAAGTCGCCCATTTGTTCGTGGGCATGGGCTGAAAATAATAAGGATTCTTGCACCGTAGCATCACGGAAATCTTCCTGCTGCAACCGCTGCCAAGGCCCGAGAATAATCTTGGCGTTGTAGTTCGGTAAGGCCGATGGCGAGTAGTGCGCGATCCTTTAAGGCCTCGTCTTCTTCTGTGTTGTGATGGCGTGCAACAACTTTCTTTAGCACAGCCAAGCCTTCTTCTAGTTGGCCAGCGCGAATCATGACCACGCCAAGGTTGTAGCCTAAGTAGCCGCCATCGGGATGATCCAAGGAAGCCGTGGTTAGGACGTTTTCTGCTGCGGAAAAGTCCTCACGACGGGTGTAAATATTGGTAAGCAAAAGGCGGCGCTGAATTTCTGCTTCTTGGGGAAGCGGGTGATTAGCTAATTCTTCGAGCTGGGGGATAGCCTTATCGTATTGATGGTTCTGGTAATCCACTTCGGCACGACGTAGCAAAATCATAGCACGGGTTTGCGCTAATGTGTCCTGCACCAATAATAGTTTAATTTTGTCGTCAGCGCGCTCATTTAGGCCGAAATGCAGTAGTAGCTCAGCGTTTAGCAAGGCGGCGTAATGGGTGCTATTGGTGAAAGTGCCGCGTGCAGTTTCCACCTCCAACAACATGAGTGCAGTGTATGGGTCTTGCTTATAATAGTGATACAAGGCCTCGCCATAGGCGAGTTGCCTACGGCTTTCATTGTCGAGGGGTTGCCCTGTGGCAAGGTTTTCCAACGCTTGGGGCGGCGCTTCTGCGCCAGCCTGACTCTCAGAGCCGAATACTACGATAGGGCTTGCATGAGCCCATGGGCTCGCTAGCGATAACAATACCAGCAAGGGCAGAGCAATCAGTCGTTCCATTCATTTATACCAAAGCGATATTGTTGGGTGTTGAGGTTATCAAGCAAATGCACAGCAACAACCTTAGCGGCCTCTGATTTTTTAAAATCGAGCTTTTCTGTTTGTTGAAATAGGGTGTTGTTTTGATTTTTTGCGGTAACTTCGATTTCTAATTGGTACGCACCTGGTGCAAGTTGGGTGTTAGCAAAAGGCTGATTACCGCCTTGGCGCAATGCACCAAACTCGATGTCGTTGAATTGGTGTTGTTTGATTGTGCGCCCATTTACTTTAAGCTTTGCTTCCACGAGCTCAAAACGAGTATTGATATCCACTGATAGGAGCACCAATAGTTGCTCACGGGAATGATTGAGCTCGCGCTTAAGCAAGCCTAAATCGCGTTGCGTGCTTAACGCTTGGCTTTTTAAGCGAGTGAGTTGCTCAGATACCGAGTGCTCATCTGCGGTGCTTGTCCCCATAAGCAGCAGCAATGCGACAGCACATAGCCAGTGGCTTGTAGTCATTATTGGTTAACCTTGGAAGAAATTGTTTTATCAGCCTAAATTATTAGTGCTTGCTTTGTTGTAGGGCAACATTAGTACCTCAGACAGAGCCCTAAATGCAAGGCTGCGGTTGTCATAATCGGCTGCCAAATTTGGCATCTTGGTCAGGTTTGTTAAATGTTGTAACCCGGAAGGCTTGGAATGACTTATGCATAAGATTGTTGCGGATGAAAACATGCCGGCGTTGACGTTGTTTGCTGAGCATGGTGAGGTGACCACTGTGGCAGGGCGAAAAATGTGCCGTGAGCAGGTATTGGGAGCGGACACTTTGTTGGTTCGTTCCATTACACAAGTAAATAAAGACTTGTTAGAGGGTACCCAGGTACGTTTTGTTGGCTCTGCAACCATTGGCACAGATCACGTGGATCTAGCTTGGCTCAAGCAGGAAGGGATTTCTTTTGCCCATGCGCCTGGGTGCAATGCAGTAGCGGTGGCTGAATATGTATTGCAGGCGGTTGTGACTTGGTTGTTGGAGCAAGGGAGAACCCCCTACAGCACCACTATGGCGGTTATTGGGCACGGTAATGTGGGTAGCCGCGTTGCTCAATTATGTTCAGCCCTGGGGCTGCAAGTGAAAATAGTTGAACCGCTAAATCAAAGGTCTGGATATGACTATTGCTCTCTTAGTGAGGTTTTGCAGGCGGATATTATTAGCTGTCATGTTCCTTTGACAAAAAAAGGTGAGCACGCCACTTTCCATTTGTTTGATGATTTAAAACTGCAGCAGCTGGTTCCAGAGCAGTTATTGATAAATACAAGTCGTGGTGCCGTGGTGGACAACCATGCACTTAAGCAGTTGCTCCAGCAAGGTAAGGGACCAACGGCTTGGCTTGATGTATGGGAAGGCGAGCCAACCGTGGATGCCGAACTGTTGGCGTTGGTACGCATGGGGACGCCACACATAGCAGGGTATACCGTAGAAGGTAAGTGGCGTGGCACTTGGATGCTGTATCAAGCATGGCAGGCATTTTATCAACTAGGGCAGCCAGAGCAGGCCATGCCACAGCTAGCGCCTAAGCGAGTGTGGGATGAAGATATTGATTCGCTAGAGGATTTGCTCCGGTTACTAAAAACCCATTACACCATGGATGAAGATTATCAGCGCTTACAAAAAAGCCTGGGCGCTTATGATCGCGCTCAGGCTTTTGATAACTTGCGTCGCGACTATGGACAGCGTTTTGAACTTGCTGGCATTGTGTGTCGCGGCAAAGTGTCCTTACAATGGCAGCCGTTGCTTAGCTTGCTTGGGGTTGTTTGCGCTGGCTAGGGTAGCTCCACGCGTTCTCAAGGCTTTCGCAGGCTTTTTGGATCATTTGTTCGGTAATGGGAATTTCGCGACCCTGAGCATCGATCAGGGCGGCACCGTTAAAGGTATGTTGCTGAACTGAATGATTCTGTATTGTGCTCATGGTTTTGTCCTCACGACTCTTATTTCCTGTTGGCATGTGTGTAACATAAAGGCTTGCACAATTGAGGCCAAGCAGGTGATTGTTTCGAGATGTGACAAACTCTTTAAGTGTTGATTTGTCAGGCCTGTGAGGCATGTTACCAATGTGTAACAAATGTTTTCTGGAAAGGGAGAATGTGAAAAACGCCCCGCAGGGCGTTTTGAAACTTAACCGTGGCGCTGTTCTTGTAGGGCCTGGATTCTGTCATCCAAGGGCGGATGGGAGTGGAACAAAGATTTCAAGCCTTGGCGTGTTCCCATATTAATACCAAAGGCGGTGAGGCTGTCCGCCATTTGGTCTGGCACACCTGATTCAACTTTTAATTGCTGCAAAGCAGAAATCATGCTGTGTCTATCGGCGAGCTGAGCGCCAGCCGCATCGGCACGGTACTCTCGGAAGCGTGAGAAGGCCATAACGATCATGCTGGCTAAAAAGCCTAGCAGGATTTGCGCCACAATTGAGACAACGTAGTAGCCAGGGCCATAACCTTGTTCGGTACGAAAAACAACGCGGTCAACCACATGACCTATGACCCGAGAGAAGAAAATAACAAAAGTGTTCACCACACCTTGCAGCAAGGTGAGTGTAACCATGTCACCGTTCGCTACGTGACCGACTTCATGAGCTAAAACAGCACGAACCTGCGCTTTATCAAATCGCTGCAATAAGCCTTCTGATACAGCTACGAGTGCATTGTTGCGATTCCACCCGGTGGCAAAGGCATTAGCTTGTTGGGCAGGAAATATGCCTACTTCAGGCATGCCAATGCCTGCTTTTTGTGCCAGTTCAGCAACTGTTTGCACTAGCCAGCGTTCCGCTTGGGTGCGCGGCTCAGCGATCACATGCACGCGCATGGCCTGTTTAGCCATAAACTTCGAAAGAAATAAAGATATTATAGAGCCAGCAAAGCCAAAAACGGCACTGAAGACCAGCAGGGCACCAAGATCTAAATCAACACCGTTTTGCTGCAATATCGAGTCTACGCCCAAGATACTTAGCATTATGCTAGCCACTAAAAGCACGGCCATGTTGGTTAAAATAAATAACCCAATTCGTTTCATGAAAAGATCTCCAAAATTAAGTACAAGCAATTATTTAGATGCTTAATGAGGACAAAAGTTTATCAATCAAGAGTAATATTACAGTGATGCAAACATCTCTTCGATGGTAGGTAGGTTTGATTTATCCGCAACTGGTGGTGTTACTGTGGGTTCTCGGCAGTTCGTTGCTTTTGGTAGTTTAAGGGCTTCAGCTAATACATGATGGAGAAGCCGCTCGCAATGCATTGAGTCTCGCTCTTTGAGGGCGTGGCGAATATGGCTAATCCACTTGTTGTTTGGCAGTGCGCTAGCTTGTAATTCACTGGGCACCTCAAGGTGGCTTAGCAGTACAAAGGTTGAATGCGTGAGCACTGCTTGCTCTACGCCTTCTTCATAAATAAGGCTTGTATAACGAAAAAACCCTTCATCCGCTAGCCACAATAGAGTATGTAGACATGCCATATGACGCTTAGAGTAAAGGCCCACTTCGTCCCTTTCTTCGGCTCCTGCAATATCGCTCACATAAAGAGCTTGGGGTCGTGGAAAGTATTGATACAAACGCGTTAATGCAATGGCTGCATCACGGCAGAAGTCATCAATGTGCAAGTCGGCCACGGCCTTACCTCTCTCCTTCACTTACGGCGAATTGTGCTTAAAAAGCGCTCGATACGGTGAATTGCTTCACGTAAATCGTCTTCTCGCGGTAAAAACACCAAGCGGAAGTGGTCTGGATTTGGCCAGTTAAACGCAGTGCCTTGCACCACAAGCACTTTTTCTTTGCGTAGCAAATTTAGTACGAAAGCTTCGTCATCTTCAATGGGATAAACGTCTGGGTCTAGACGCGGGAAAGCATACAGCGCAGATTTGGGTTTAACGCAACTGACGCCGGGAATATTGTTCAGCATTTCGTAAGCAATTTCGCGCTGACGACCAAGGCGACCTTCAGGCTTAATAAGGTCATTAATGCTTTGGTAGCCGCCTAAGGCTGTTTGAATGGCATATTGTGCAGGCACGTTAGCGCAAAGACGCATGGAGGCAAGCATTTCTAAGCCTTCAATTAAGTCTTTCGCTCTATGTTTGGCGCCGGAAACAACAATCCAACCGGAGCGAAAGCCTGCAGAGCGATAGGATTTTGAAATCCCATTAAAGGTGATGAAGAGTAAATCATCTGCTAAGGAAGCAATAGAAATGTGCTTTTCTTCATCATAGAGAATTTTGTCATAAATTTCGTCAGCAAATACCACTAGATTGTGTTGACGAGCAATTTCCACCAGTTCGAGTAAAAACTCTTTGCTGTAGTTGGCACCGGTGGGATTGTTAGGGTTAATAATTACTAACGCTTTGGTGCGCGAGGTGATTTTGGCGCGAATATCATCTAGCGCAGGCTGCCAGTCCTGCTGTTCATCACATAAGTAGTGCACTGGGTTGCCGCCGGACAACCGAACCGCTGCTGTCCACAGGGGGTAGTCTGGCGCAGGCAGTAAAATTTCATCGCCATCGTTGACCAAGGCTTGCATGGACATGGTGATGAGCTCAGAAACGCCGTTACCAATAATAATGTCATCCACTGATACGTTAGCAATCTGCTTTTCTTGGCAGTACTGCATGATGGCTTTGCGGGCCGGGAATAAACCCTTGGAATCACTGTATCCAGAGGAATCGTGGAGGTGGCGGCTCACATCCTGAACAATTTCTTCAGGCGCCTCAAAACCGAAGGGCGCGGGGTTACCAATATTGAGTTTAATAATACGGTGACCTTCGTCTTCTAAGCGGTTGGCTTCCTGTAGCACAGGTCCACGAATGTCGTAACATACCCCTTGTAATTTATTTGATTTTAAAAACTCTGGTTGATCCACGTTTTGGCCCTAAAAAATGAGAGTGAATGAAAAACATTTAGCTATTCTAGCGTGCTAACCTATGCCTGTATATGAACCCTGTGTTTCCTGTGTTTGGTTTGAGGAGTTTATAACAATGCAAGATAAAACAGAGCAAGAGTGGCGCGAGTTGTTGGATGCGCACACCTATCATATTACCCGCGAAGGTGGTACCGAAAGGCCTTTTACGGGTGAATATTTACACTTAGATGCCAATGGTGTTTTTAATTGCGTGTGCTGTCAAACACCCTTGTTTTCGAGCGATACCAAATATGACTCTGGCAGTGGTTGGCCTAGTTTTTATGACGTATTACATGCTGACAAAGTTATATTGCGACAAGATCTAAGCCACGGCATGGTGCGCACGGAAATATTGTGCGGACAGTGCCAAGCACATTTGGGCCATGTGTTTGAAGATGGCCCCGCGCCCACAGGGCTTAGATATTGCGTGAACTCAGCCTCCTTGGATTTTGAACCTACCCATGAATGATTTTGCTTCCATTTATGCGCTTGCTTGTGAACAGCACCAAGGGTTTGAAAACGTAAAGAAACGTTTGCCTCCAGTGGTAAGCGCTAAAGAGCTACGCAGCCGTAGCGATGCTTGGTATTTATCGTTGATGATGCGACGCGTATTTCGTGCAGGCTTAAATCATGCGTGGGTGGATAGCCGATGGCACTTTTTTGAGCGCGCGTTTTTTGATTTCGATCCCGATAAATTGGTGCTGATGTCAGATGAGATGTTTGATGCGCGCATGGAAGATGAAAATCTGATTCGCCATCATGGCAAGATGCACGCTATTCGCATTAATGCCCAATTAGTGCGTGAAATTCGCGGTGAGTATGGCAGCGTGGGGGAGTTGCTCGCACAGTGGCCTACTACGGATGGCGTTATGCTATGGGAGTTGTTCAGAAAGCGCGGTAAGCATTTGGGCGGTTTATCGGCGCCCGCCTTTTTGCGCATGGCAGGCTGGGATGCTTGGATGCCCACCTCCCATGTGCGAGCGGCATTAGTAGCGCGCTCTATCATTCCCCACGCGCTCACCAGCTTGCGCGATCGCCAAGCAGCGCAAGAAGCCATTAATGGCTGGGCTGAAGAATCGGGATGGCCCATTGCGCACATTAGTCAGTTGTTAGCGATGACAATCGGATAAGTCTACATATTCTTTCCATATTTGTTTTTTATCCTAGCGAATGTTTACGCATTCAAGGTGCGGTGTTGATAGCGGAGAGCGCAGTTCATGAGAATAAAGCTAACCAAAGGCACGTTTGCCTTAGTTGTTGTGGTGCTAGGGGTGGCGTTAGCAATCTGGTGGTGGCAAAAACCGGCGAAAGCTATTCCGCCAGAGACCATTGAAGTGGTTGCAGAGGATATTGAGCATGTGGTTACCGCTATTGGTAGCTTGCAGCCTCGCGATTATGTGGATGTGGGGGCGCAAGTATCGGGGCAGCTACAAGCGCTGCATGTGGATGTGGGTGATGAGGTAAAGCAGGGCGATTTGTTGGCAGAAATCGATGCCGATGTGCAAGAAGCGCGGGTGGCGGGCAGCCGTGCACAGCTGCTTGCTCTTGAAGCCCAGCTGCGTGAACGTAATGCGCAGCGTGAATTGGCTGAGCTGCAATGGCAGCGTCAGCAGCGCTTAGCTAAAGACAGGGCCACCAGCGACGAAGCTCTACAAAGCGCCAACGCGCAACTACAAACCGTGCGCGCCCAAATTGATGCACTAAAAGCACAAATAGAACAACATAAAGCCAGCTTAAAGGCCGATGAAGCCACGCTTGGCTACTCAAAAATTTACGCCCCCATGTCCGGCACTGTGGTCACTCTCGATGCGCGTCGTGGCCAAACCCTAAACGCCAATCAACAAGCACCAATACTTATGCGTATTGCAGACCTCAACACCATGACAGTGTGGACGGAGGTCTCAGAAGCCGACGTCACTCGTTTAAAAGTGGGAATGCCGGTGTATTTTTCACCCCTAGGTAACGCAGATAAGCGTTGGCATGGCACGTTACGCCAAGTGCTGCCCACCCCCGAAGAAGTAAATAATGTAATTTTGTATACCGCGCTCTTTGATGTGGAAAATAGCAGTGGCGAATTGATGACAGATATGACCGCCCAAGTGTTTTTCGTGCTGGCAGAGGCTGAAAATGCACTGACAGTACCTGCCTCAGCGGTGATTCAATCAGGCAAAGATGCACAGGTTCAGGTGCTTGCTACTAGCGGCGAAGTTCAACAGCGCAAGGTTAAAACAGGCATCAATAATCGCGTAAAAATTGAGATTTTAGATGGGCTTAAGGAAGGCGAACGAGTGCTGATACATCCACAAGGCGCACAGGGAGCCAAGGGTGCAGGCTCGAGACGAGGTTTAGCAGGGGCGCGCTTATGAACCAGCCTATTTTGCGCCTACGCGATGTTCGTAAACGCTACCCGCAAGGGGATGATTATCTAGAAGTATTAAAAGGCATCAACCTTGATATTTATGCTGGCGAGTTTGTGGCCATTATGGGGGCCTCGGGGTCCGGGAAATCCACTCTAATGCACATTTTGGGCTGCTTAGATAGAGCCAGCTCGGGCAGTTACGAATTTGCAGGCCAAGAAGTGGGAAAACTCAATGATGATGAGCTAGCCTGGCTACGACGTGAAGCTTTTGGTTTTGTGTTTCAAAGTTATCACTTAATTGCGGCGTCTAATGCGTCAGAAAACGTAGAAATACCCGCGGTATATGCAGGGCAGCCTGCCGCAGAGCGCAAACAAAGGGCAGAGCAGTTGCTCGCTCGTTTGGGGTTGGGCGATAGGCTCACCCATAAGCCAAATCAGCTCTCGGGTGGCCAGCAACAGCGGGTGTCTATCGCTCGCGCTTTAATGAACGGTGGCAGCATTATTTTAGCGGATGAGCCCACGGGGGCTCTTGATAGCCACAGCAGCAAAGAAGTGATGGCGCTGCTCACTGAATTAGCTGAAGAGGGCCACACGGTTATTTTGATTACCCACGACGCCAATGTGGCGGCTCACGCAGACCGAGTGATTGAATTTAAAGATGGCGCCATCATTCGTGACGATGGTACCCAAGCCACAGAGCGCGCGCCCATGGTTAGCCCCGCTTTGGCCAATATTAAGCAAGCCGTCAGCGGTAAAAGCGTTTCCCCTTTAGTGGAGAATATTGAAGCGGTTCGCATGGCCTTGCGTTCCTTGCAGGAAAATTGGTTTAGAACCCTGCTCACTTTGCTCGGCATTGTGATAGGCGTGGGGTCTGTGGTGGCGATGCTCGCTATTGGTGAAGGTGCCCGAGATGATGTGTTAGCACGGATTAGCTCCATGGGCACCAACTTGCTCGTGGTGCGTCCAGGCACTGGGTTTCAACGCCGTAGTGCAGACGGCAGCATGGCATCGCTGATGCCAGAGGATGTGGCGGTATTAGCGCAATTGCCCAACGTAATAACAGCAGTGCCCGAAAGCACTAAAGGTGTGACCGCGCGTGCGGGTGCCTTCGACACCACTACGCAGGTCAACGCCACGGGCGCAGACTATCCCTTGTTGCGCGATTGGCAGCCGCAAGAAGGGGTTTTCTTTAGTGAAGAAGATAGCCAACGCTATGCGGCAGTGGCTGTGCTTGGGCAAACCGTAGCGCGGGAACTTTTCCCCAATCAAAGCCCTATAGGAGAATTTGTGTTGCTCAATAGTGTGCCTTTTCAGGTGCTGGGGGTGATGAGCGAGCAAGGGGCTACCCCTTGGGGGCAAGATGCCGATGATATTATTTTTGTGCCTCTCACCACGGGGCAGCTCAGGCTCACAGGTGACCGACATTTAGGCAGCATTACGGTGGCTGTGGCAAATACAGATTTGATTGATGACACCGAAGAAGAGGTACGCCAAACCTTGATTCGCCAACACATGGGCAACGAGGACTTCCGCGTCAGAAATATGGCGGCCATTGTAGAAACAGCATCGGCTGCGCAAAACACCCTTACCATATTACTTGGCTCCATTGCGGCGATTTCTTTATTAGTGGGGGGCATTGGCGTAATGAATATTATGTTGGTGAGCGTTACCGAGCGCACCAAGGAAGTGGGCATTCGCCGTGCCACAGGAGCAAGGACACGCAATATTTTACAGCAGTTTTTAGTTGAAGCTGTGGTGGTGTCTACCTTGGGAGGTGTGGTTGGCGTACTTGGCGGGGTGGCAGTGGCGGCCACCATTGGCGCTTGGTTTATGCCAGTGACGTTTTCGGTGCCTATTATGGTATTAGCATTTGCTTGTGCTGCAGGAACGGGGCTGATTTTTGGCTTTGCCCCCGCGTTAAAAGCAGCGCGCCTAGATCCCGTTGTGGCTTTGAGTAGTTAATGATGAAGAAGATACTGTTTGTGGCGTTAAGCCTGGGCCTCGCTGCTTGCGCACAAAAAATTCCCCTTGAAGCCACGGACTATGTAGTGCCGCAGGAGTGGCAATACGCTGAGCAAGAGCAAGTGTGGCCAGAACTTGATTGGTGGGAGCAGTTCCAAAGCCAGGAATTATTAAGCCTGCAGCAATTAGCTAAGAAACAGAATACCGAGCTCGCCGCTATGGCTGCGCGCCTATTGCAGGCGGATTACCAGCTTAAAATTCGTGGTGTTTCTAAATTACCAACCGTGGATGCCTCTTTAGGTGCAACCCATAATGCACGTTTTAGTGGCGGCGGCGAAAGCCAACGCTTTAGTGCCGATGTGGGTGCCAGCTACGAACTAGATGTGTGGGGGCGTTTGTATGCCCAACGGCAGGCGGCAAAATCCCAATGGCTTGCCACGCAATTTGAGCAAGAAGCAGTGGCGCTTTCAGTAAGTGCTGAAGTGGGGCGTCGTTACATTGAATTATTAGCGATTCAAGAAAAGGAGCGCATTGCCCAGAGCCAGCTAGAGAGCGCGGAACAGGTGCTTGAGGTTGTTAAAGCAAGGGTACGTGCTGGCGCGGTTTCCCCCATGGACCAAATGCGCCAAGAAGCGCAACTAGAACGCCAACGCGCCGCCTTGCACCCATTGCGTCAGCAGCGCATCCAAGCGGAACTGGAATTAGCGACTCTGTTAGGAATCAACGCGAAGGAATTGCAAGTGAGCGAAACCTTTCAGCATTTGGCGGTACCGAGCACGCAGGTGGGCTTGAGTTCAGAGTTATTGCTGCGACGCCCCGATTTGCAGCAACAAGAAGCTCAGTTGGCCGCTGCGGAGGCGGATGTAAAAGCAGCACGTCGTGCTTTGTATCCAGCGTTTCGTTTAACCGCTGGAACAAGACAGCTTGGCGATACATGGTCAGAACTCTGGCGCGGCAGCTGGGTATACAACATTGGTGCTTCGGTTACACAGCCTATTTTTCAAGGAGGGCGATTGCGTGCAGAGCATCAACTTAGCCAAGCTAAACAGGTGGAGTTACTAGAAAACTACCGTGGCGCCTTATTAACTGCCTTCACCGAAGTAGAAATAGCTCTGAGTCAGCTCGACACCCTAGCAGCCCAATATCAGGTGCAATTGCAAGTGGTGGAAATCTCGAAGGAATTGTTTCGCTTAGCTGAACGCCGCTATCGCGAAGGCGCCGATGACTTGCTCTCCTTATTAGAGGCACAGCAATCCCTTTACAGCGCCGAAGAAGCCCTGCTGGGTTTGGCTGAACAGCAACTGCAAGGGCACATTACTCTCTACCGCGTGGTAGGAGGCGGAACCGCGTAGGTTTCCGCTAGCCCTTGTGCCGGGCTGGCACCACGCAACGGGTTCTAAATATACAGCATCAGCAATAAGCACTGCGAGTACGCGGAACCGCGTAGGTTCCCGCTATCGAGAGTTCTTAAAGTCCACTGTGCCAAGCAAGCTTGCATAAATAATTTCCTTCAGCGAACCCCATGCTGAAGGAAATTATTTATTCCAGCCTATTTATCCTAGCCTCTAAGAGAAATCGGGTGCGGGTGGGGTCTGAGAAAGATTGGTTTTGTGCGGGGGTGTTGTTTAGAGCATAGAGCCAAGTTCTTGCGCAAGTCTTACTTAGTGGCACCCACACTCCCTAATTTTCATCACCGAAAACTCTATTAATAAGCCTTAGATTTTCCAGTCCGCCCACCTTAACCTTTAAGAGAAAACGGGTGCGGGTGAGGTATGAGAAAGACTGGTTTTGTGCGAGGTTGCTGTTTCGAGCTCGTAGCTATTTCCATACGAAAAGCACACTTATTGGCACCAACATCCCCCCATTCCCACCAACCGGATTTATCTTAGAGCCACTGCAGGAATGCACGGAGAAATCACTTTTTCGTCTGCATGGGGTTCGCAGACAAAAAGTCATTTCGCAGTGCGTGCTTGCGGTGATATTAATTTTGAACTCGTTGAGTGGTGCCACCCGGCACAAGGGCTGCTTGCCCCTCGGCACAAGAGCCTACGCGGTTCCGCATACTTTGCTAGTCACTCGTCTAATCGGACTTTCAAACCAGCTACCTTGCTCGGCAAGGGCGGCCAC
>DAHVSB010000055.1 GCA_027324795.1 Alcanivoracaceae bacterium | reverse complement strand
CTTTTGCTAGGCTGCGCTAAGCGCACGGAGAGCGCTCAAAGGCTGTCTTTGTTAGGCGCGGTTGCTGGCGCAAGTAAGCAGCCGCTTCGCTATTGAACAAAATGATGGGAGATGGTGTGTCAGAAGAAGCAACAGTATTAGCGCAATCGGCTGTTTGTGTTTAATAGATGCTTAGCTTGTTTGAGGCCCAATGCGAAGCAAGCTGTGGCTAATTGGGATAATATTTTTGTACGTAAAGTTATCGTGATTGGCTTACATACGAAAATTTATATGTAAAGTTGGGCTGTTTTTTTACATAGGGTCTTACATAGGCAATCAACCGGCCAAAGTAATTAATGCTTTATAAATAAAAGAACTGGAACGCATCTACACATTAAGTTTCACTTTTCGTCACTTGATGTGCCGTTGCAAAACCTCAACCAGCCCATTTTTGATGTAATAACTCTAACCAAGGAAACCCCCATGCGTTTACTCACTGTGTTGCTAACCTGCTTGTTTTTGGCGGCGTGCTCCAAAGCGCCTTATACCAAAATCCCACCCACGGGCACCATTCTTGCCTTTGGCGACAGTTTAACCTATGGCTATAACGTGCAGCCCGAGCACAGTTATCCCAGTGTGCTGGCGCGGTTATCGGGGCGTAATGTGGTGAATGCGGGTGTGTCTGGCGAGGTCACCGCCGATGGCTTAGAACGCTTAACCGAATTGCTAAACGACAATCACTACGATTTTTTAATTTTGCTGGAAGGCGGCAACGATATTCTGCAAAACCTTTCTCAAGCCCAGCTAAAAGATAACTTAGCGCGCATGATAGGAGTGGCGAAAGAGCGTAATGTGCCGGTGCTATTACTAGCCGTGCCCACCAAAAACCTGCTCGCACCACCTGCGGCGCTCTACCAAGAACTGGCCGATACCCATGAGGTACCACTCATGAATAACCTGATTAGCCGTTTAATGAAGCAATCCAAATATAAGCTCGATACGGTGCATTTTAACGAAGCCGGCTATGAAGAAATGGCGAGCGAGATTTACCGCGAAATGAAGAAGCTGGGGGCGTTTTAGGTTTAGTTGCGAGAAGAAATAATAGTGGCGACCAACCCCCTCATTAAGCCCGACGAGACGCACAGTAAAATAATGGAAACAGCGCGAGGATTGTTTGAGCTTTAAAAAATATATTTTTTGAAGCGAGTTCCGCAGCGCCCATTATTTTGCGAGCATCGAGTGAACCCGAAGGGCGGGCGATCTGAGGGCGCGGGGGTTTCCAAAGGGGCGCCGCGAAGCGCCCCTTTGGGTGCCTGCGGCTCACCACAAACCGAGCGGTTGCCGCTTAAAACACCTACCTTACAGCGGCTTCCCCTTATTCCCATGCTGGCTCACAAACTCTTGCACGGCTTTCAGGTCGTTAGGCAGCACTGTCATGCGCTCTTCGCGCTCGAACAGGTCGGCCATGTGGGCGGGCAGTTCGGGCTTCACATCCGGTACAGCTTTTTCCACCGCCTCGGGGAATTTCACCGGGTGGGCGGTGCCTAGCGTTACCATGGGAATGGTGGCGTCGCGGCGACAAGCGCGCGCGGCGGTGACGCCGATGGCGGTGTGGGGGTCGAGCAGCTCACCAGTGGCTTCATACACCTCAGCAATGGTGTTGCAGGTTTGCTCATCATCCACGCCGAGGGAATCAAACAGCTTGCGGGTTTCTGTCCAGCGGTCTTCTTCCACGGAAAGCTGGCCGGTGGTGCGGAAGTTATCCATCAGCTCCGCCACTAAGGCACCGTTACGGCCATGCATATCAAACAGCAAACGCTCAAAGTTAGAGGACACCATAATATCCATGGAGGGGGAGAGGGTGGGGTGTAGCTCATCTTTGTGGTAGCGGTTGCCGCTCATAAAGCGGTGCAAAATATCGTTGCGGTTGGTGGCCACAATCAGCTGGTTAATGGGCAGGCCCATGTTGCGCGCCAAGTAGCCGGCAAAAATATCACCAAAGTTGCCCGTGGGCACCGAGAAAGACACGGAGCGCTGCGGCCCGCCAAGCTGAATGGCGGCGTGGAAGTAGTACACGATTTGCGCCATGATGCGCGCCCAGTTAATGGAGTTCACCGCCACCAGGCGTGTGCCTTTTAAGAAAGCTTGGTCGGCAAAGCTCGCCTTCACCATTTCTTGGCAATCGTCGAAGTTACCCTCAATGGCGATGTTGTGAATGTTGTCGCTAATGGCGCTAGTCATTTGGCGACGCTGCACCTCAGAAACGCGGTTATGCGGGTGCAGAATAAAAATATCCACGTTCTCGCTGGCGCGGCAACCTTCAATGGCGGCAGAACCGGTGTCGCCGGAGGTGGCGCCCATAATCACCACGCGCTCGCCGCGTTTTTGCAATACGGCATCGAGCAAACGGCCAAGCAGCTGTAGGGCGAAATCTTTAAACGCCAAGGTGGGGCCGTGGAACAGTTCCATCACCCATTCGTTGGCATCGAGCTGGCGCAAGGGTGCCACCGCAGGGTGCTCAAACACCGCATAGGTGTCTTTCAAAATGGTTTTAAACTCGTCGTCTTCAATGCAGCCTGCCACAAAAGGGCGCATTACGTTGAAGGCCAACTCGTGGTAAGGCAGGCCCGCCCACGAGGAAATTTCTTCCACGGTGAAGCGGGGCAAGTTTTCGGGCACATACAGGCCGCCATCGCTGGCGAGGCCAGTAAGGAGCACGTCTTCAAAGTTAAGTGCGGGGGCGTTGCCGCGGGTACTGATATAACGCATGTTCGTTCTCTACCGTTGTGGTGTCTGTTCCTGCGCACCGCTGTGGCACGCAGGAAGGTACATTAAAGGTGTTTAATTTTTTCTTGCTGTTCGCGATAGTGGGCTAAATCTGATTTATAGCCAAGGAGCTTTTCTTTCTCCTTTTCTACCACTTCAGCGGGGGCGCGGTCTACAAAGTTGGCATTGCCAAGTTTGCCTTCTGCTCGTGCCACTTCTTTCTCTAAGCGCTGGATTTCACGGCCTAGGCGCTCAAGTTCGGCGTCTTTGTCGATTAAGCCTGCCATGGGTACGAGTAATTCCATGCGGCCCACTAATTGCGTTGCAGAGGGCGGTGCGGCTTCATCTTCAGCCAGCAGGCGAATATCGCTTAAGCGTGCTAAACGGCCAAGCAAGCCACTCAGGCGCCCCACGTTGTCGGCGTCTTTGGCGCTGGCGTTGTGTAACAGCACTTCTAGCTCGCGGCCTGGGGCAATGTTCATTTCTGCACGGATATTACGAATGGCGGTAATCATTTGCTGTAGCCATTCGATATCCGCCGTGGCTTCCGCATCAATTAAGTGGCTGTGTGCCATGGGATAATCCGCCAACATAATGGTGTCGCCCGCCACGCCCGCTAAGGGTGCCACACGCTGCCAAATTTCTTCGGTAATAAATGGCATAAAGGGGTGCGCTAAACGCAGCAGGGTTTCTAATACTGAAAGCAAGGTATAGCGCGTGCCACGCTTGGTAGCTTCGTCGTATTGGTCGCTGTACAGCACGGGCTTGGAAAGCTCTAAATACCAGTCGCAGTATTGGTGCCAAATCATGTCGTAGGTGGCGGCGGTGGCTTGGTCTAAGCGATAACCCTCTAGGGATTGGGTTACCTGCTGAATGGTTTTTTGCAGCTCCGACTGAATCCACTTATCCGCCACAGAAAACGTCATTTCGCCGCTGTTATCTTGGCCTTCGGTGTTTTGCAATACATAGCGCGCCGCGTTCCACAGCTTATTGCAGAAGTTGCGGTAACCGTCCACGCGGCCCATGTCGAACACCACGTCGCGTCCCGTGGTGGCCAGCGCCGCGAAGGTAAAGCGCAGCGCATCGGTGCCGTAAGCGTTAATGCCCTCGGGGAATTCTTTGCGGGTTTGCTTTTCAATGCGCTTGGCCATTTGTGGCTGCATCAGGCCCGTGGTGCGCTTTTCCACTAGGCTTTCAAGGTCGATGCCATCAATTAAATCCAGCGGGTCGAGCACGTTACCACGGGATTTTGACATCTTGTTGCCGTCGTTATCACGCACTAGGCCGTGCATGTACACGTGCTTAAACGGCACTTCATCGGTGAGTTCCAGCGTCATCATAATCATGCGCGCCACCCAGAAGAAAATAATATCAAAACCGCTCACCACCACATCCGTGGGGTGGAAGGTTTTCAGCGCTTCGGGGTTGTCGGGCCAACCCAGGGTGGAGAAGGTCCACAGGGCGGAGCTAAACCAGGTGTCGAGTACGTCTTCATCCTGTCGTAGCGCTACTTCAGGGCCTAAACTGTGCTTTTCGCGGGCTTCTTCTTCAGTGCGGCCCACATAAATGTTGCCTTCTTCATCGTACCAAGCAGGGATGCGGTGACCCCACCACAGCTGGCGTGAAATACACCAGTCTTGCAAATCGCGCATCCACGCAAAGTACATGTTTTCGTACTGCTTGGGCACAAATTGAATGCGGCCATCTTCCACCGCATCAATGGCTTTCTTACCCATGCTTTCCACGTTCACAAACCATTGGTCGGTGAGCAAAGGCTCGATTACCACGCCGGAACGGTCGCCACGGGGCACCATTAAATTGTGGTCTTCTACTTTTTCTAGCAGGCCGAGGGCATCTAAGTCGTTCACGATTTTCTTGCGCGCATCGTAGCGGTCAAGGCCGCGGTACGCCTCGGGTACTTCGTCGTTGAGCGCAGCATCCTCGGTCATGATGTTAATCATGGGAAGCTGATGGCGCACGCCAATCTCGTGGTCATTAAAATCGTGAGCAGGAGTGATTTTTACGCAACCCGAGCCAAACTCTGGGTCCACATAGTCATCGGCAATAATGGGAATGGTGCGCTCGGTGAGGGGCAAGGCAATCTCTTTGCCAATCAAATCGCGGTAGCGCGGATCCTCAGGGTGCACTGCCACTGCGGTATCACCAAGCATGGTTTCAGGGCGTGTGGTGGCCACCACCAAATGGCCCGAACCATCGGCCAGCGGGTAGCGGAAGTGCCACATGTGGCCTTTTTCTTCTTCGCTTTCCACTTCTAAATCAGAAATAGCGGTGTGCAGCACAGGGTCCCAGTTTACGAGGCGCTTGCCACGGTAAATCATGCCTTTTTCATGCAAGCGCACAAAGGCTTCGCGTACAGCTTTGGAAAGGCCTTCGTCCATGGTGAAACGCTCACGCGACCAATCTAGAGAGGAACCTAGGCGGCGCAATTGTTCGGTAATGGTGCCGCCGGACTCTTCTTTCCACTTCCAAATTTCATCGATAAAGGCGTCACGGCCTAAATCGTGGCGGCTTTTACCTTCCGCTGCTAAACGGCGCTCCACCACCATTTGGGTGGCGATACCCGCGTGGTCGGTGCCGGGCTGCCATAGGGTGTTGCGGCCCTGCATGCGGCGAAAGCGTACTAAGGCATCCATAAAAGCGTTGTTAAACCCATGCCCCATGTGCAACGACCCGGTGACATTCGGCGGCGGAATCATAATAGTGAAGGCTTCGCCTTTGCCGCTGGGCTTAAAATAGCCGGCAGCTTCCCAACGCTGATACCAGGGTTGTTCAATACTGTGGGGTTGATAGGTTTTATCCATGGTTTGCAATATGCCCGAATTGGTTTGGTGAACAGAAAAAGCGGATTATACCGATATTTGCGTTTGAATTCAGAAGAAGTGAGTGTCGCCTTAAGAAATTTTGTGGCTAGTGAGGGGGTAGCCTTGGTGTTGGTAAAAACGCCAACGTTCGCGGCCACTAATACGTACCTCTTCGTCGCCTGTGATGAGCTCGGCAACGCGCAAAAAACGGCTGAAAAAGCTAGGGGTTTGTGGCGCTAGGTTAATGAGCACATCGTGGCAGGGGCCAGGTTCTGGGCCATGGCCAATCACCACGGGGTTAATGGCGTTAGGGTCATCGCTTAGCAAGGCGTGGGGCAAAAAACCTTCCACGGGTTGCTGCCAAAATAGCTTGTCTAAATACACCGCCTCCTCTTGGGAAGCGGTGTGAATATACACATGGCGTTGCTGCATTACAGCGGCACGAGCAATGCGCCACGTTAAGCTGTGGCGCACCTTGGTTTCTTCCGTGATGTAAAACAGCACTTCGGTCATGTTATTGGCCAGCACCATCAAGCACAAAGCGAGTGAGCAGAGGTACAGGGCGGCCTGTGGCGGCTTTCTTCATGCCGCCGCTTACCCAGGCGGTGCCAGCGATATCCAAGTGGGCCCAACGGGCTTCTTTGGTGAAGCGTGATAAGAAGCAAGCCGCTGTGATGGTACCTGCCTCGCGGCCACCGATGTTGGCAATATCGGCAAAGGGGCTGTCGAGTTGCTGCTGGTAATCATCCCATAGGGGTAGCGGCCAACCGCGGTCACCGGTGTTGTCTCCCGCTTCGAGCAGGGCATGGGCGAGTTCAGCATCGTTGGCCATGACCCCGTGGGCGTGTGCGCCCAAGGCGATAACACAAGCGCCAGTGAGGGTAGCAATATCCACCACCACGCTGGGGGAATATTCCTGCTGCACATAGGTTAAGCCATCGCAAAGCACCAAGCGGCCTTCGGCATCGGTGTTAAGGATTTCAACGGTTTGGCCAGACAGGGTGGTGACAATATCGCCAGGGCGTGTGGCGCTGCCATCGGGCATGTTTTCTGCCGCCACCACTAAACCCACTACGTTCACGGGGGCGTTGAGTTCGCACAGTGCTTTGATGGTGCCAAATACGCTCGCTGCGCCGCCCATGTCGTATTTCATTTCATCCATGCCAGCACCGGGTTTTAAGGAAATACCGCCGGTGTCAAAGGTAATACCTTTACCCACCAGGGCGGCGGGGCTGGCTTTCATGTCACCGTATTCAAAGATAATAATGCGGCCTTCGTTTTCACTACCCTGAGCCACGGCGCAAAAAGCACCCATGCCCATTTCAAAGGCTTCTTCTTCGGTAATGATTTTCACCTTGAGCGCGGGGTACTCTTCTGCCAACGCAAGGGCCTGCTCGGCCAAAATTTCAGGGAAGCAATCATTGGGTGGGCAGTTGGCTAAATCTTTGGTTAAGGCCATGCCTTTTGCCACTGCGACGCCTTCTTTGAGTGCAAGGGCAGCGCGGTTTTTATCTGCGTGGCTAATGATTTGCCAGTTGTTTACCTTTGGCGCAGGTGCAGGTTTGCTTTTGTAGTGAGTGTAGCGGTACTGGGCATCCGCTAAGGTGCGACTAGCTTCGCGCACGTGCCAGGTTTTATCTTGGCCTTCCACTTGAAGGTTATCGATAAACCAAGCAGCAGACTGGCTGCCCGTGTTGGCCACGGCTTTTTGCACCTCGGTGGCAAGCTTGGTAAAGGCAACAATGTTCAGTGGTGTGTTTTCATCTACACCAGTTCCGATTAAGATAAGGCGTTTAACCTTTAGGCCCTCAGGAGAGAATAAGGTGAGTACCTGTTGTTTTTTGCCAGTGAAATCACCTGCCTCCACAAGTGCCTTGATTGTGGCTTGTGTGGCTTCGGGCACAGCACCCGCAAGGTTGCTGGCGTCTTTGTGCAAGCACACCACTAAACTATCAACGTCAAGGTCTTGTGTTGCAATGTTGCTAACTGCGTACTCCATCTCCACTCCTCGGATTAACAATGCCGAACAACCAATTTGCCCGGCAGGATAAGAATTGATACTCAACCGTTATATTAACAGACAATTACTTGTGACAACCCTTGTGGTCACCTTTGTGTTGGTGATGGTGCTTGTCACGGGGCGTTTTATCAAGTACCTCGCCGATGCCGCTGTGGGTGAAATCGCCGCAGATGCATTATTCCTCATTATGGCGTACCGGCTACCTGAGTTTTTGCAGCTGATTTTACCCCTGAGTTTGTATATCGGCATTCTCTTGGTGCTTGGCGGCATGTATGTGACCAACGAAATCACGGTGATGAACGCTTGTGGTATCGGTCGCAAGGCGATTATACGCGCAATGTCGGTGCCCGTAACGGTCACCGTGATGATTATTGCTGCATTTGCTCTTTACATTACTCCTTTAGGCGATGAAGAGGGCGCCAAGCTGCGCGATGCCCAGCGGGACCGCTCTATCTTAGAACTATTAACGCCTGGGCGATTCCACACCCGTTCCAGCGACGGTGGTTCTCGTGCCACTTATGCGGGTAGCGTAGATAAGGAAAAGGGCGTGCTGGAAAATGTGTTCCTCTCTGATTTTCGCATCAACCCAGAGACCAAACGCAGTGAGCTAGTTACCGTGTGGGCCGCCGAGGGCCGTATGGTGCAGCATGAGGGCATGAACTATCTAGAGCTGCTTGATGGTAAACAGTACCAAGGCCAGCCGGGCGCTGGGAATTTTCGCAATGTGACTTTTGAACGCGGCTTAGTACGCGTAGGAGAAGAAAAGGTGGATCGCACACCTAAGGTGCGAAGCTGGCCCACCGCCAAACTAATCAATAGCGAGAACCCCGAGGCTAATGCAGAGCTGCAATGGCGTATTTCGTTGATTTTGATTGTGCCCATTATGTCCTTAGCTGCTATCCCCTTAGCACGAGTGAACCCGCGCCAAGGGCGCTTTGGCAAAATCATCCCTGCGGTGCTGTTGTATATGCTTTATATGGGCGTCTTGTTGGTGTTGCGCAGTTGGTTAGCCGATATTCCCGTGTCGCAACGTCCCTGGTATTACCATATGGCGTGGGTGCATGTGCTGGCGTTAATGATGGTGTTTGTGCTGTATAACTGGTCGGATTGGCGCCGTGCGCGCTCAGCCCGAAAGGCAAGGGTGGCCGTATGAAAATATTACGCAGATATATCTGGTGGTCTGTTTTAGTGCCCGCCCTTGGGGTGATTGGTGTGCTGGTGGCGTTGGATGGCTTGTTTAGCTATATCGCTGAACTTGAAGGGTTGCGCGCCAATTACCAAGCTTGGCAGGCGTTTGAATTTATTGTGACCACAATGCCACGGCGCATTTATGAATTTTTGCCCATGGCCATTTTGTTGGGTGCTCTCATTGGTTTAGGCATGTTGGCCAGTAGTGGTGAACTCACTGTGATTCGTGCGGCAGGAGTGTCTGTGGGCAAAGTCACCCGCTTGGCGTTGCGGCCTGCCATCTTGTTGCTGCTAGTGGGGTTGCTCTTGGGTGAGTATGTGGTGCCTTATTCAGAGCAGCTAGCCCAAAGTAACCGCGCTGTGGCAGAAGGCAAAGGCGAGGCCATTAGCTCGCGGCATGGGTTTTGGCATCGCGAAGGCAATGAATTCTTGCATATTAATGCTGTGGACACCGAGGGGGTTTTATACGGTGTGACCCGATTTGCCTTTAACGAAGAACGAGAGTTAGAGCGTGCTTTGTTTATTGAAGAAGCGCGCTATCAAGGAGGCGAGTGGCACACCCGGGGCGTGCATGGTTCAGAGCTTGCAGCGGATAAAGTGACCACCTTTGAGGAAGATTCTATTGCTTGGGATACTGGCCTTACCCCTGAGTTTTTAGCGGTGGCGGCGGTTAAACCGGAGCATTTAGCGCTGTCAAAACTGTGGGAATACATTACTTATTTGCAAGAGCAGCAACTTGAAGCCGCTGAGTACCAGCTCACTTTTTGGCAAAAAATCCTACAGCCCTTAGCCATACTTGGCATGGTGCTTATTGCCATCTCGTTTATTTTTGGGCCCTTGCGAGAAGTGCCCATGAGCTTGCGTCTCACCACGGGAATTATCGCGGGGTTGTTGTTCCATTACGGCCAACAATTTGTAGGGCACATGAGCATGGTGTTCCATGTGTCGCCCGTGGCAGCAGCGGCAGCCCCGCCCGTACTGTGTTGTATTTTAGGCGTGTGGTTGTTGCTTAGAATTCGTTAGTTGTCTTTGGGGATAAGCACGGTGCGAGTGTTGGAGGCCATGTCTTGCAGCGCTTGCCCTTTGTGGCTTAGCGGTACGAGCAAAAAACCAATGCCGAAAGTACCTAAACCCACAGCGCAACGAACTAACACTTGCCCCCAAGATAAGCGGCGTTGGTCTTGCCGTTCGGTGCGAATACGCCACGCGCGCATACCTAACGATTGCCCGCCGTGGCGCCAAAAGTACCCATAAAAACCCACAATCAGCAGCAGCAATACCCCACGAATCACCCAGGCAGAAAACCAGGCAGGGGGCTTCGCCACGCCATTAAGCTCCACCATGGGCAAGCCGGTAAACTGATACAACCACACCAATAAGCCAACGCTGACAAACATCACAGCGCCCAAGAGCAGGCTATCGTAACCGAGGGCAGCTAAGCGGCGCCAAAGTGGCGCAGAAGGGAAGGTGGGCATGGTGGGTACCTCTTAGATGATTAGGTACAAAAAAGCCCTGATTATTCAGGGCTTTTTATGTTTGGTACCAGAGGCCGGACTCGAACCGGCACGCTTTTAAGGGCGGGGGATTTTGAATCCCCTGTGTCTACCAATTTCACCACTCTGGCAATGGTGGGCAAGTATAAGCAAGTGAAAGGGAATTGAAAAGTGCTATTTGCAAAAAACCAACACTAGCGCCAAGGTCTTGGCTCTTGTACCCTTGGCGCCATTCATTTTCTGATTGCCAAGCCGACCATGCGTGTTGATAGTTTTGATTTTTTGTTACCCGATGAGCGTATAGCACGCTATCCCACCTCAGAGCGCACAGCCTCGCGTTTATTGTATTTGCCCGCCGAGGGCGAGCTTGAGCATCGCCAATTTACGCAGTTGCTTGAATGGCTGCAGCCGAACGATGTGCTAGTGTTTAATAACACCCGCGTTATTCCAGCGCGCTTGTTCGGACATAAAACCACGGGCGGTAAAGTGGAAGTGATGGTGGAGCGCCTGCTTAACGATAATGAAGTGTTGGCTTATGTGCGTGCCTCCAAAGCGCCCAAGGCGGGCAGTGAGCTGGTGTTTGCCAACCAAGCAACAATGGAAGTGCTAGGGCGTGAGGCGGATTTGTTCCACTTAAAAGCTAATGTGCCTATATTGCCGTTGCTTGAAGCACAAGGGCAGCTGCCGTTGCCACCGTATATGGAGCGCCTGGCAGAAGAGGACGATGCTAATCGCTACCAAACGGTGTACGCCGAGCACCCCGGTGCCGTGGCGGCACCCACCGCCGGCCTGCATTTTGATGAAGCACTTATTGAGGCCATTAACGCTAAGGGCGTAGGCACTGCTTTTGTCACCTTGCATGTGGGGGCAGGCACGTTTCAGCCCGTGCGCGTGGAGGTGGTGGAAGAGCACCACATGCACTCAGAGCGTTTTACCATTCCGCCAGAATTGCCGCAGCAAATTGCTGATGCCAAAGCCAAAGGTGGCCGCGTGGTGGCGGTGGGTACCACTAGCTTGAGGGCCTTAGAAGCGGCCTCTCAGCAGGGGGAGCTGCAAGTGGGCAGCCAAGAAACCGATATTTTTATTTATCCAGGTTACGAATTTAAAGTGGTGGATGCCTTAGTGACCAACTTCCATTTGCCCAAGTCCACCTTGTTAATGCTGGTGTGCGCTTTTGCAGGGCAGGAAAAAGTGCTGAACGCCTACAATGAGGCTGTGGCGCAAGAATACCGTTTTTTTAGTTATGGCGATGCCATGCTAATCGAAAAATCCAAGGGAGAAAGTACTCGTCGTGTCTAGTCGCATGTCGTTTTCATTAAAAGCTCAAGAGGGTGCTGCCCGCCGGGGTGAAATGGTATTTCCTCGCGGTAAGGTGCAAACCCCAGCATTTATGCCCGTGGGCACTTATGGCACTGTAAAGGGTATGTTGCCGCGGGACCTTGAGGCCACGGGTGCTGAGATTTGCTTGGGCAATACCTATCACTTAATGCTGCGCCCTGGCACCGAAATCATTAAGGCCCACGGTTCCTTGCATGGGTTTATGCACTGGGATAAGCCAATCCTGACGGATTCCGGCGGCTTCCAAGTGTTTAGCTTGGGCAAGATGCGCAAAATTACCGAGGAGGGGGTGGAGTTTCGTTCGCCTCTGAATGGCGACAAGGTGTTTTTAACGCCAGAAAAATCCATGCAGGTGCAGGCGGATTTGGGCAGCGATATTTGCATGATTTTTGATGAATGCACGCCATACCCAGCCACGGAACAACAGGCAGCGGATTCTATGCGCTTGTCCTTGCGCTGGGCCAAACGCAGCCGCGATGCCCATGAGGGCAATGATGCCGCCTGTTTTGGTATTGTGCAGGGCGGCATGTACCCTCACTTACGCAAAGAATCCTTGGCGGGGTTAATCGACATTGGGTTTCACGGTTATGCCTTGGGCGGTTTGTCCGTGGGGGAACCCCACGAAGAAATGCTTGCCGTACTCGATGGCATTACTCCTCATATGCCGCAGGATAAACCGCGCTACCTAATGGGCGTGGGTCGTCCTGAAGATATGGTGGAAGCGGTGCGTCGCGGTATTGATATGATGGATTGTGTGATGCCCACGCGAAATGCTCGTAATGGCCATCTATTTACCCGCGAGGGCGTGGTGCGTATCCGTAATGCCAAGCACCGCACAGATTTAAGCCCACTCGACGAAAGCTGCAGCTGCTATACTTGCCAAAATTTTTCGCGCAGCTATTTGCATCACCTTAATCGCTGCGGCGAAATGCTAGCGGGACAGCTTGGCACCATCCACAACCTGCACTACTACCAAGAGCTAATGCAGGGTTTGCGGGGGGCTATTGAAGCGGGTACATTGTCACGCTTCGTGGCAGATTTCTATCATGCACGGGGGCAAGCGGTGCCGCCGTGCCCTTTATAAGTTGAAGCGAGAGAACCATGAAAAAATCTACGCATTTTTCAGCCAATCGTTTGTTTAGCCGCCAAGGTTTGCTTGGTGTCTTGTTGTTTTTATTTGCCGCTCCTGCTTGGGCAGAAGGGGCACAGCCTGGAGGTATTCCCATGGATTTAGTGTTTATTGTCATCATGATGGTGGTGTTTTATTTCTTCCTGATTCGCCCGCAAACCAAGCGTGCGAAAGAGCACCGCGAGCTGGTGGCAGGCCTTGAGAAAGGCGATGAGGTGATTACCTCTGGCGGTATCTTGGGCAAAGTTGTGAAAGTGTCTGATGATTACGCCGTTATCGAGCTCGATAATAACTTCCAAA
This sequence comes from Alcanivoracaceae bacterium, assembly GCA_027324795.1. Lineage (GTDB taxonomy): Bacteria > Pseudomonadota > Gammaproteobacteria > Pseudomonadales > Alcanivoracaceae > CALEAR01. The sequence continues at coordinate 1,320 of DAHVSB010000055.1, read as the reverse complement.
TTAAAATTCAAAAAAACTCGGTGCAGGCTACCTTACCTAAAGGCACCATCAAATCTATTTAATGGTGCGGAGTAGCCCATGAAACCTTATCCCCGTTGGCGGTTGTTTCTTTTTATTGGCGTTTTTTTGGTGTGCGGCTTATATGCCTTACCCAATATTTTCCCCGATGAGCCGGCCATTCAAATCACGCGCTCGGAGGCGGGTGAGCAAGTCAGCGCAGCCGACCTTGAACGCTTGACCAAGGCGCTAGAAACTGCGGGCATTACTGTGGGCGCAACCGATGAAGTAGGCGACTCGCGCTTAATTCGTGTGGGTGGCGCTGAAGAGCAGCTACGCGCTCGTGGTTTAGCCGAAGATATTTTAGGTCGTGATTACGTGGTGGCCTTAAACCTAGCGCCCACCACGCCGAGTTGGTTGCGTGCCATTGGTGCTAGCCCCATGAACCTTGGGCTGGATTTGCGCGGTGGTGTGCATTTCTTGCTGCAAGTGGACATGGAAACTGCCATTGAGCAGCGCATGACCTCTTGGGTATCTGAAGTGCGTTTGTTATTGCGCGATAACAGTATTCGTTATCGTGAAGTAAGCAAACAAGGCCAAGAGATTGTGGCCCGCTTTAGTGACGCCAAAGATTTGTCCGCAGCGGATAGCAAGCTGCGCAATCAGTTTATGGAGTTTAATATTCGCCGTAACGATTCGCGCAATGAGCTGCGATTAAGCTTGAAGCCAGAAACCCTCGAAGAAATCAAAAGCTATGCGGTGGACCAAAACCGTACCACGCTTAATAACCGTATTAACGAGCTAGGTGTGGCGGAACCTGTGGTGCAGCGTCAGGGCGCCGACCGTATTGTGGTGCAATTACCTGGGGTGCAAGATGCGAGCCAGGCGCGCCGTATTCTCGGACGCACAGCTACCCTTGAGTTCCGTTTAGTGGCCTATGATAAAGACCCACGCAGCGTAAACCCATTTGATACCAGTGTAGAAGTGTTCCCTTTCAAGGGCGATGAACGCGATTTGCAGGTGCTGAGACGCCAAAAAATCGTTAGCGGTGACCAAGTAACGGATGCCCAAATGGGCTTTGATGAAAACGGTCGTCCAGAGGTAAATATTAAGCTGGATTCCGCGGGCGCTCGTAATATGCGCCGTGTTACCAGCGAAAATATTAAAAAGCCCATGGCGGTATTGTTTATTGAAACCCATACCGATTTTGAAGAAGTAGAAAACGCCGATGGCGAGCTCGAAACCGTGGCCAAAAATCGTGAAGAAGCCTATGTAATTAACGTGGCCACCATCCAAGATACGCTCGGGGCACGCTTCCGCATT
>DAHVSB010000054.1 GCA_027324795.1 Alcanivoracaceae bacterium | reverse complement strand
GCGCTGAGCAGCGGTTTTGGTTGGTTCAGCCTCTCTGGTGCCTTGGCCGACCAATACCTCGGCGGCAGCTATGGCGGCGTGGCAGTGGTCACCGATTTGATTCGCGAACTGGCCGCCATTGCAGCGGTGTTTTTACTCGGCCAGCGCAGTGCCATCAGCAGCATTGGCGTCGGTGGCGCCACAGCCACCAGCACCACACTCCCCTTTGTGCGCCAAGCCTATAGCTATGAGTTTGTTCCCATCGCTATTATCAGTGGCCTGGTTTTATCCCTGCTGGCACCTCTGCTGATGACCTTTTTTATGAGTCTTTCAGCAGCGGTTTAATAAATTCGCTACACTCCTACCCTTCTCTCGCTTGGTTTTAAAGGGAAAATGGTATGATTTATTTGCTCAATGGCCCCGCGCAATTTGAAGAACTGATTAAGAAAAGCCGCTTTTTTACCCAAGCAGTGCCTGTGAGCACCCCTGCCGAAGCCATGCAAAAAATCGAGGAGCTTTCCACGCCCAGTGCAACGCACAATTGTTGGGCGTGGAAAATTGGCGATGAATACCGCTTTAGCGATGATGGCGAACCCGGCGGCACCGCTGGGCGCCCCATGCTCGCAGCCATTGAAAATCAGCAGTTTGATAAGGTGTTGGCGGTGTGCACCCGTTGGTATGGTGGCATTCAATTAGGCACTGGCGGGCTGGCGCGCGCCTATGGCAGCGGCGTTAATCAATGCCTGCAAAACGCTTCTAAATCCCTTTATGTACCGCGCCAACGCTTACAAGGCCACTGCCCGTACAGCCAAATAGATCACCTAAAATCGCGCCTCGCTCAATTCGATACGGTATTTGAAAACGAAACCTTTGATGAATTTGGTGCGCTTTTCACCATTACTGTGCCGGTGGAACACGTGGAAGCCTGCCAGCATACTTTGCAGCAGCTCACCAGTGGCGCTTCTAAATTTGTCGAAATATAGATCTTTTATTAGCAATTTATGAATTTATTTGTTCTTTTTTTGTAACAAATCACACTTTCTGAGCTATATCCTGTTGCGCACTACATAAAGCCTCTTATAATTCATCAAGTTCTGCTACAAAGTTACATATTTTTTTAAGTTTACGATTGAGTCGCTTGGCGTATTTTTTCTTAGCACTTTTTTGCAAGTAACGGCCGGGCTCATGACAACCTTGGTAACGCCCATGTCTCAAACATTAGCTACAAAGTGGCAATTATTTCCACAGCCACACAAATATATTCTTATTGCCTGTATTGTAAGTTTGTCCGCACTCGCTTTTTGGCCCTCAAGCCGCCCCTCACTGGAGGTAATGCAGGCGCCAACCCTAGAAGAAACTGCTCAAGCCTCTAGCGCAGAAACAACCGCTGAGCTCCAAACCGAAGCTTTGGTTGTTGAGCCCCTTCCTGTTCAATACACCATCGAACAAGGCGATACGCTCAGCACTATTTTTGACCAGTTCCGCATCAGCAATAGCACCATGCGTGCCATTTTAGCAAGTGATGAAGAGCTACTCGCCCTTGATGTGCTCAAGCCCGGCCAACAATTAGTGTTCCAGTTTTCTGCTGATGACTTTAGTCAAACTCTTGAGAGCATGACGCTAATTAAAAGCCCAGCCCACAAGGTGGCGTACCAACGTGTGGACGAAAAACATTTCTCCTTTGAAGAGTTTATACTCGACACAGAATGGCTCGAAAGCGTCTATGCTGGACACATTGAAGGCAGCTTTTATGTCAGCGCTAAGCGAGCGGGCTTAAATGACGATGAAATCGTACGTGCTACCCATATTTTTCAGGAGCAAATTAACTTTGCTCGCGATATTCGTGCCGGCGACCGCTTTGAAGTAGTGGTTGGCCGCGAAATGGTAGGCGACACCGCCACCGGCAGCACCCGCATCGAAGGTGTACGTTTGCATAGCCGCGGCAAAACCATCAGTGCTTTCCTCCATGAGGATGGCCACTTTTATAACCATAAAGGCGAAAGTTTGACGCCGGCTTTTTTACGCTACCCCACCGCACGCCAATACCGCATTAGCTCACCCTTTAACCCGCGCCGTTTGCACCCCATCACGGGCCGTGTGAGCCCCCATAATGGCGTGGATTTTGCTACTCCCATTGGCACCCCTGTGCTTTCCACTGGCGACGGCATAGTGACGCGTGTGCGCAATCACCCCTTTGCGGGCATCTATGTGGAAATTGAGCACAGCACTACCTTCAAAACCCGTTACTTGCACCTAAACCGTGCCCTAGTAAAGCCTGGCCAACGCGTAACGCGCGGGCAACGCATCGCCCTTTCTGGCAACACTGGCCGCAGCACTGGGCCACACCTACACTTTGAGTTGCATGTGAATAACCGCCCAGTCAACCCGCTGAAAGCAGATATTCCCATGGTGAGCGCCATCGATAAAAAAGCTCTGCCTGCTTTTAACGACAGAGTGGCCATGCTTGAGAACCTAATGGTGAATCACAGCACCAATGATGGCTGAAGCCTATAACCATGCATCAAGCCACCTATTCAGGTGGCTTTTTTTACGACTTTATTACAACTACCCATAGCCAACATCTTTGGGCTAGAATCCCTTATTCATACTGTCAAAGGGCCACAGGGCCTTACGCAAACAAATAATAAGGAAATAGTATGCGCCTCTTAGCCATAATGATGCTTTGCATTGGACTACTAAGCGCTTGTTCAAGCTCGGAGGACTATGAGCGCGTGGCCCAAGATATAGGCTCCATTCACGAGCACGGTTTGGTCGTTCTCACTCGTAACGCGCCCACCACCTATTTTATTGACCGCGAAGAACAAGAAGCGGGGTTTGAGCATGACATCGTTCAGGACTTCGCCCGCTACCTTGGGGTCGAACCGCGCTTTAAGACCTACGAAAGCATTAAAGAGGTGCTAGACGCCTTAGAAAGAGGCGAAGGCCACCTTGCGGCCGCTGGTTTAACCGAACTTGAAAGCCGCACCGAGCGCTTTGAAACGGGGCCTCGCTATTACCAGGTGCAACAATATGTGGTGTGCCGCCGCAATGGGCCACAACCCAAGCGTTTGGCTGATTTAGCTGAAGTCTCTTTACTTATTACCAGTGACTCGAGCTACAACGAGCAACTTGAAGCATTAAAGGCTAGCGATGCTCCAGAGTTGCGCTGGAATGTGGCCGACGGACTTACCACCGAGCAGATTTTAGAAAAAGTCTGGCGCCAAGAGGTGGACTGCACCATTGCTGATGATAATATTTTTTCTATTAATCGCCGCTACTTTCCTGAGCTCGTGGAAGCTTTTCCGCTTAATACCACTCCTGACCACCTTGTTTGGCTAATGCCGAAAGGCACCAAAGAACTCAAAGATGCTCTTTATGAGTGGTATCAAGACGCTAACGACGAAGCGCGCATTACTCTTTACGCGGCGCGCTATTATGCCCATGTGGAGAATTTTGATTATGTGGATGTGGCCACTTTTGTACGACGCATTAAAGAACGCTTACCTAAATACGAGCAAGCTTTTAAGGAGGCAGGTGAAAAATACGATCTCGACTGGCGCCTGCTAGCCGCACAGGCCTATCAAGAGTCCCACTGGAACCCCAATGCCCGCAGCCCCACCGGCGTGCGAGGCATCATGATGCTGACACAAAACACGGCCAAAGAGTTGGGCGTTTATAATCGCTTAGACCCTTGGCAAAGTATTGACGGTGGCGCACGTTACCTCGCCAATTTACGCAATCGCCTACCCGAATCTATTGAAGAACCCCACCGCAGTTGGATGGCTTTAGCCGCTTACAATATTGGCATGGGGCATCTTCACGATGCGCGTGCGCTAACGGAGCGTTTAGGTTTAGACCCAAATAATTGGTTTGATTTGCAACAAGCGTTACCTAAGCTATCGCAGCCGCACTACTACCGCACACTGCGTTTTGGCTACGCGCGTGGCGGCGAACCCGTGCAATACTTGGCGCGTATTCGCAACTACGAGGACATTCTACAAGTGCAATTAGATGCACGAGAAAAAGGCACTGAACCCAACTCCAACGCACCCTGATTCGCCATAAAAAAACCCTCAACGAGCTAGCTCGTTGAGGGTTAATCACACCTAAAAAGGTTGCTTACGCTTTAGCTAACGCTTGCTCGATATCAGCAATGATATCGTCCACGTGCTCGATACCCACGGATAAACGTACGGTATCTTTAGACACGCCAGCTTTGGCTAGCTCTTCGTCGTTTAACTGACGGTGAGTGGTGCTCGCAGGGTGGCTCGCTAGGGATTTAGCATCGCCGATATTCACCAAGCGCTTAATCATTTGTAGCGCATCAATGAAGCGTGCACCCGCCTCAATACCGCCCTTCACACCAAAGGTAAACAAACTAGAAGGCGTGCCCTTGCAGTAACGCTGGGCCAAATCGTAGTAAGGGCTATCGGGAAGGCCCGCGTAGCTCACCCATGCTACCTTTTCATGCTGCTGCAGATATTCCGCCACACGCTGCGCGTTTTCCACGTGACGCTCCATGCGCAGGCCTAAGGTTTCGATACCTTGCAAAATCAAGAAGGCATTAAAAGGGGAAAGCGCCGCACCCATGTTGCGTAGCGGCACCACACGTGCGCGACCAATAAAGGCCGCTTCGCCTAGGGCTTCTGTGTAAATCACGCCGTGGTAAGAGGGGTCTGGCTCATTAAACTGCGGGAAGCGTGGATTGTCTTTCCATTGGAATTTACCGGAATCCACAATAGCGCCACCGATACTGGTGCCATGGCCACCCATGTACTTAGTGAGCGAGTGAACCACTATATCAGCACCAAAATCAAAGGGACGGCATAGCACAGGGGTTGCTACGGTGTTATCCACCACTAAGGGCACTCCGTGCTTGTGCGCCAAATCCGCCAATGCCTGCAAATCCACCACGTTACCGCCTGGGTTACCGATGGATTCACAGAATACGGCTTTGGTTTTTTCGTCGATGAGCGCTTCCATTGAAGGAATATCGTTGGCGTCACCAAAACGCGCTTCGATACCCTGACGTGGGAAAGTATGGGCGAACAAGTTATAGGTACCGCCGTATAGCTGGCTCACCGTCACAATGTTGTCACCGGCTTCGGCAAGGGTTTGGATGGTAGCCGTAATCGCTGCTTGACCTGACGCCATAGCCAGGGCGCCAATCCCACCCTCTAACATGGCCACACGCTCTTCAAGCACGGCATTGGTTGGGTTCATGATACGTGTATAGATATTACCCGGTACGGCCAAGTTAAACAGGTCCGCGCCATGCTGTGTGTCATCAAAGTAGTAGCTAGTGGTTTGATAAATCGGCACTGCTACGGCATGTGTTTCGGGGTCACCCGCAAAGCCACCGTGGATGGCCACTGTTTCTGGTTTCATGTTCGCTCCAAAAATAAAATGAAAGGTTAAAGTTTATACTATTGTGCGCCAAATCTAAAAGCCAAATAGCTTATATAGTCAACCACTTATAGCGCTTGCATAAATGCTAATAGCAGAATTGTTTAGCCATGACGACGATCGCGCAGTGCCACCAGCACCTGGCTACGCTCTAAGATGCCTAGCAGCTTCATGTTTTCATCCACCACAGGGTAAATTTTTGGTTTATTGCTCAGCATCATTTGCGCCACATCGACAATAGCGGTATCGAGAGTAACGGTGAGTGGTTCATTGTGCATCACTTCTTCTACCTTAGTACTGCCTTCATCATGGTATCCAGAAACTAATAAGGTTTTTAAGCAATCCTGTTCAGAAACGAATCCCACCACCACTTGATTTTCATCCACCACGGGTAAGCCTAAAAAGCGGTGCTGCAACAATGCTTCCACCACATCACCCACATCCATACCAAGCTGAATCATGGGTGAACGGCGAGAATAAATCGACCTTACCAACATACGGCTCATAAACCACCTCCAAGTTCGTTAGCTTTTTTATTGTAATAATCTTCTCTTTATACCTAGGCTTTAGCGTTAGCGCTACTCACTACCCATCACTACTGCATGCGGTTCTGTTAAATATTTTTTATTCCAGACAGCTTCGAGTAAGTTTGCTATAAATCAAATTTACAAAACAACAACGAATAAGGAATAACCATGAGCATTATTAAAGAGTTTCGCGAATTTGCCGTGCAGGGCAATGTAGTAGACATGGCAGTGGGTATCCTTTTTGCTAGCAGCACTTGACGGTCACAAATAACGCTGCACCTAAAGAACAAAATATATACACTTGTGCATACACCCGTAAATCATCTAGGTATTCCATCGTGTCTGATAGCTATTCCCACCGCGAAGAAGTTCTTAACAGCATTACCCACGGCATAGGTGCCGTGCTAAGTGTTTTTGGTGCCTTGCTGCTGATTACCTTAGCCGTAGGCCAAGAGGACCCCTGGAAAATTGTTGGGTTTAGCATCTTTGGCCTCAGCCTAGTATTGCTCTACACCGCATCCACGCTTTATCACAGCGCACGCCAGCCGGCTTTGCGCCAGCTGTTTAAACTGCTTGATCACTGCGCTATTTTTCTGCTAATAGCGGGGACTTACACACCGTTTTTACTCGTGAACTTGCGTAGTGGCTCGGGGTGGCTGTTGTTTGGTGTGGTGTGGGGGCTAGCCCTTTTAGGTGTCGCCATTAAGTTGATTTATGGCAACCGTTTAAAAGCCCTGCGGCTAATTATCTACCTCACCATGGGTTGGTTGGTGCTCTTTGCTTCCAACGAACTGCTTAGCAACATCAGTGATTTAGGCTTTGCCTTGCTACTTGCGGGGGGCATCACCTATACGGCAGGCGTGTTTTTCTATTTGGCTCACTTTATTCCCTACCACCACGCCATCTGGCATTTGTTTGTGGTGGGCGGCAGCGTGTGCCACTTCCTTGCCGTGTATGTGGCGGTGCTGCCGCATTAATAGCTAACTATGGATTAAGCGCCGCTGCCACCTCACTTTTCAGTGCCTCGGGCTTATCTTTAGATGCAAAACGCTTTATTACTTGGCCCTTGCCATCCACCAAAAACTTAGTGAAGTTCCATTTTATGCCTTCGCTGCCGAGCAAGCCTGGCGCGTTTTGCTTGAGAAATCCAAACAGGGGGTGGGCGTTCTTGCCGTTCACATCTACCTTGGCAAACAAAGGAAAAGTGACACCGTAATTCAGCTCGCAAAATTGCGCGATTTCCGCTTCATCACCGGGCTCTTGCTTACCAAATTGGTTGCAAGGAAAGCCGAGTATCACCAGCCCCTGGTCTTTATATTCTTGATATAAAGCTTCTAGGCCCTTGTATTGGGGCGTAAAGCCACAACGGCTTGCCGTGTTCACCACCACAACCACTTTTCCCTTAAATTCCGCCATGCTGCGTTCGTTGCCTTCGATATCAGTGGCGGTAAAGTTATAAAACTCACTCATCGTCTTACCTTCTCTCTCATGCCTACAATCAATACCTTATGCTAGGCTACAGATATCTTTGCAGTTGTAATAGGGTTGTTATATGAATTGGCATCAGTTGTTAAATAGCCGTCGGTTGGGCAACCGTCCAGCCAAAGAAGAATCTGGCCGCACGGCGTTTTTGCGTGACCACGATAAAATTATATTTTCTGGTGCTTTTCGCCGCTTAGCACGCAAAACCCAAGTGCACCCCTTGGCCACCAACGACCATGTGCACAATCGGCTCACCCACTCCCTCGAAGTCTCTTGTGTGGGGCGCACTCTTGCCATTCGTGTGGGTGAACAGTTGGCTCAGCAGCAACTACTGCCTGCCGAAAGCATTACAGATTTAGGCGATATCGTGCAATCTGCTTGCCTCGCTCACGATATTGGCAACCCACCCTTTGGCCACACGGGCGAAAAAGCCATCCGCGCTTGGTTCCACGATAGAGGTGAAAAGTATTTATCTCTGCTCACTCCCGCTCAAGCTTCGGATCTCACCGTATTTGAAGGCAACGCCCAAGGGTTTCGCGTGCTCACCAACAGTGAATACCATCAATACCAAGGCGGTATGCGGCTCACCTACGCCACCCTGGGGGCTTTCTTAAAGTACCCCTGGCTTTCTGCCTATAGCTTAGCGCCGGAATGCCCTCGCCCTGAAAAGTACAGTGCTTTTATGGACGAAGCCCAAGCCTTACACGAGGTGTGCCAGGCCAATGGCATGCTTGAGGTAACACCCGGCCGCTATGCTCGCCACCCTTTAGCATATTTGGTGGAAGCCGCTGATGATTTTTGTTACGCCATTATCGATTTAGAAGATGGTCTCGAAATGGGCTTGCTTGATTGGGATACGGTGTACGCGCTACTTAAGCCTGTGTTACCAGACACCAAAGAAGTGAATGAGTTATTAAGTTCAAACCTACGGGTAGGCAGGAAAGCAGCTCTGCTACGCGGGAAAATTATCGAACGCTTTATCGAGGCGGGTGTGCACGCATTTTTAACCCACCACGATACCTTGCTCAAGGGCACCTTAAAGGGCGATTTAATTTCCCACTGCCCGCCCGATGTAAAGCAAGTGGTGGACAATGCCAAGCACCTCGCTAAAACTGAAGTGTTTGAGCATCCCCGCAAAGTGGAGCTAGAAATAGGTGCTTTTGAGGTGGTGGGCTCTTTGCTCGATGGCCTAGTGGAAGCTGTGGTAAGTTATGCGAGCGGCAAGCAAAGCAACTTTAAACATCAGCGTATTATCGATTTAATTGGCCCCCATAGCTTCCCATCTGAGCTGTTTGAGCTGCCACAGGAACAACGTTTTTATCCCGCCATAATGCGCGCCTTGGATTATCTCGCCGGCATGACGGATGATTACGCCACCTACCTTGCCAAGCAATTTTCAGGCATGGCGGTGACGCGCTATTAATACTCACTAAAACGGCTTAGCAAGTGCCCCTGCCATGGTGTCGGACCAGTCCCAAGGCAAGGGCTCTAACAACTCTTGGCTAGTCAGAATATGTGGTTCAAACACTTGCTCAAGCAGCTGCTTCACGGTTTCTGGATGAGAAGTAGCCAGATTAAGCTCTTGGTTGACCTTCATGCTTAGGCGGTCAAAGTTCGCTGAGCCAAAACTCGCCCAACCATCAAACACGGCTGCTTTCAGATGGCTCATGCCTGGGTACATATAAATACGTACGCCGCCTTCTAGCAGTTGGTTAGCGGTAAACACGTTAACGCTGTTCATAATGCCGTGATTGCCTTGTTCGGGCAGGATAACGCGCACATCTACCCCACGGGCGCGAGCGCTAATAAGCTTGTTGATAACCGCCGGCTCCGAAAAATAAGGGGTAGCGATGTAAATATAACGCTGCGCGTGGTCGATGGCGGCAAGGTGCGCACGTAAAATCTCACGCTTTCCGGTGCGGGTTTGTAGCACCCGCAAGGGCACGGGGTATTCTGCTGATAACTCAGCCGACACTGTGGGTAAGCGCAAGGCGCGAATCAAGTAAGCAAAATCGCCACCAGGGCCTGCGTGAGCCCAGGCTTTATCGAATTCTTTTTGCAGGCGCCACACAATAGGTCCCTGTACCTCCACCATTAAATCGTGCCAATGGTAACGGTATTCTGCGCCGTAGTTCATGCCACCCACAAAGGCACGTTCGCGATCCACAATACTCAGTTTGACATGGTCACCCGTGAGCCACGGATTACCCACGCGGCGGGCTTTTACGCTAGAGTCTTTCTTTAAATAGCGCACCATATCCCCGGGCGGTTCATGGTTAGCGGGGTATCCTCCTGGGGGCGGTTTAAGTCCAGCCATGATGGAACCCAAATCATCCATCATCACGCGCACTTTTACCTCGCTAGATAATCGCTTTACCTCATCCGCGATACGCACAGCAAACGCGTCGTTATCAAAAATATAAGTGCGGATATCAATACGCTTTTGCGCTTGGTGAAATGCTGACTCTAGGCGCTCAAAAAAAGCCTCCCCCCCCACTAAAAAATCAATGGTGCCGGGGTAACTGCGCGTGTGGGTTAAAACATCGAGCTCATGTTCCCAAGCCTCTAAATCCATACCGGCGCCTTGAGCTAAAGGCGAACTTGGGTACACAGCCTCGGGGCCACGGCGAAACAGGCTAACAATGGCGTCCTCACCATGACCTAACAAGCGGCGAAACGTGGAAACGGGGTTTTTGAGCAAGGTAATTAAATGGCTACGAATCACCAAATGGTCGAGGGATTTAAGCGTTACTTTTGCCACCGGCGTACTACTGCCTTCACTTTTCACAGGCAGCTGAATGAGGGTGATGGCATTGCCACCCGCAGGCAAATAAGCCCAACCAATCGCACCGGGTTCGTCTGCTGCTAAGGTCAGCAACACGCTTTCGTCTTCACGCTCGAGCAAGCTCAACACGCGCAGCAACAATTGCTCCTCGCCTAGGCTCATATATACATCCACAGCCGCTCCGAGCTCAGTTGCCACTTGCATGGCACCGTTCTTATCGCGCCAAACAAAGCGTTCGCCCTCATCCGTTTGAATATGCAACGCTAAGTTAGGCTCAGTGGGCAGCAGCCATTCAAACAGCTGGTCAAAGGTAGCTTGCAGCTCCTCTTGCCCCACCAAAGTCACGGCTTGGCCAGAACGAAAATAAGGCCGAAAACGGTGGCTGTGGTTGAGCCGTGCCAAGGTTATGTAAGTTCCTTGTTCCACACGTTGATCAATGGCTTGCAGCGAATACCACGCATGTTCGCCCTGACTGCTAAAGCCAAGGTACAAGTTGCCCTCAAGCTCCACTGGTATGAACTCAGCATTTTCGATGGCTTCTAGCAAAGCCGGCACTGATAAACGATAAACGGGCTGCCCCGATAACGTTGGTCGGCTAGCGCAAGCGGCAAGCAGCAGTAGCGTTAGTAAAAGTAAGGCTACACGGCTAAGGCGCGATAAGGTTGCTGAGTAAAAGACAGGTAATGACACGGAAATTCATGCAGGGTGGCGAAAACGCGAACCATAGCACACTTTTTCACCAAAAGGATTAAAAGTTAGCGACTTGGCTCGCTCGACGCACGTCCTCGGGCACCCATATTTTTGTTTCCACGGGCAAATGATCTGACAACAAACAGTCATCAAGCACGGCTCGCTGCGTGGCCTTGAGCCCTTTGCTCACCAGGATATGATCAATGGGTTGCTCTGGGGACCAGCTGGGATAAGTGGCTTCCATGGGTTTTACCTGCAGATCAAGCTCCGTAATCGGTGAGCACAGCAACTCTTTGTGGGTGCAGTTAAAATCTCCCATGATAATAACGTAAGGGTATTGCTTGAGGGTATCGCGCAGGAAGGCAAGCTGCTCGTTGCGGCGTTTTTCGCTCAACGCCAAATGCACTCCCACCACCACTAAAGGCAGCTCTGGATTACCGTATTTGGCCACAAAGGCACCGCGTCCAGGCAAGCCCGGCAGGCGATAGTCTTCCACACTATAAGGCACCAAGCGGCTCAATAGCCCATTGCTAAACTGCCCCCAGTTGCCAAGGTTACGGTTCAGCTGTTGATGCCAAAAAGGAAATTCCCCGCTATTGGCTAAATGCACTAGCTGGTTATTGAACTGGGATCGATAACTGCCGCCATCCACTTCTTGCAAAGCAACCAAGTCATACTCTTGTATGACTTGGGCTATGCGCTCAATGTTACGGCGGTTATTACGCGCAGCTTTTAGGTGCTTCCAACTGCCCGTAATGTATTCGCTGAATTTACGCGTGCCAATGCCTGCCTGAATATTAAAGCTCAGCAACTTTAAGCTTTCTTGAGGCAATGCCGTGGTGCGCGGTTCACGCACACGCTTCAGCTCACCGGGCTTGACCAAGGCAAGCTGGCGGCCAAAGACGCTATTCACTGCAGCAGAAGCACGCTTATTCATTATTTAGCGCGTCTCTCTTTATCAACGAGGTAATTAATCACCTCAAAGGTTTCACCTTCATTACGCAGGTTTTGGCGCAACACCACGTATTTGCCGTTAACAGTAAATGCAGGCACCCCCGTTAAACGGTAATCGCGGGATGCAGTATCACCTTGGCGGATACGCGTATTCACACCAAATGAGGAATAAAGCTTGTCGAACTCTTCAGCGGATACGCCGTACTTAGCAAAAAACTTTTGTAGGCTAGCTTTCGAGAAAAGGTTTTCACGGTGCTGATGGATGGCATCGAATAGGGGGCGATGAATTTCATCGAGCACACCAGCAGTTTCTGCCACATGATAAGCACGTGCTAGGGGCTCGGAGCCACGAATAAAGGTAATGGGGGTGCGCACAAAGTCCACATCCTCTTTTACCTTGCCTAGCCAACCATCCACAACGCTCTCTGCGTTATAGCAAGCTGGGCAACCATAGTAAAAAAACTCTCGCACTTCGATTTTTTCTGGATCACGAGTGCTCACTGATGTGGATAAGGTCTGATAATGCGTGCCTTCCACAAAGCGACTTGGCGCTGCATTTGCAAGCCCCGCAGCCACTACTAACATTAATGCCAAAACACTAGCAAACACCTGCTTCATTATTTTCTCCTTAATAAAGCATCAACTACAAAAAATTGCACCAACCACCAATGCATAAAACTATGTTAAGAACACACCTATGACAAGCCAAGCGGCAAAACATTCCCTACCGTTTATAAATTATTGAATGACAACAAACAACAACCTACTTAATAAAAAAGGCAGCCGTAGCTGCCTCTTTTATTACAGACTTAGAGAAGTACTACTTAGATAAACCACTGATATAGCTAGCTACTGCACGGATTTCGCGGTCTGTCATTTTGGCAGCTGTTGCCTGCATCATGCCGAGTGCGTCTTCATCATCCGTATCGTTTTTGCGGTACCTTTCCGCATCTAAATCGTCACGGCCAGCCGCTCTAAACGCCTTTAGCTCACGCTCAATATACTCAGCATGCTGGCCAGCAAGGGCTGGAAACTTAGCAGCAGCAACACCATCACCTGCAGGGCCATGGCAACCTGTGCACGCTGGCACGCCTGTTTCGATATTTCCGCCGCGGAACAAACGCTCACCCGCTTCTGCTAGCTCAGGATCAGCAGCGCCTCTTTGAATTTTCTGGCTAGAAAAATAAGCCGCTAGGTCTTCCATATCTTGCTCAGAAAGTGCTGCCACCATGCCTGCCATGATCGCGTCTTCGCGCGCACCACTTTTGTAATCTTTCATTTGCTTTACAAGATATGGCGCACCTTGACCCGCGATTTTAGGGTAATCAGTTAAAGTGCTATTGCCGTCAGCGTTGTGGCAAGCAGCACACACTGCAGATTTTGCTTTACCAGCAGCTGCATCACCGGCAGCGTGGGCATTAGCGGCAAAAAAACCGACTAATAAGAGAGCAACGAGCCTCAAGGATTTCATGGCGTTTCCTTTTATTGTCAACTAACTGTTTGCTTGGGTATACACATAGTAAGTACCACAACCATACCAAATGTGGTGCTCACTGTTTAAATTTGGCGGCATTATATACCACAAGAGGCAGAGGGCATACCCGATTTGCGCATTTTATCCTGCTTCGGTATTGGCTAAGAGGTGGCAAGTCAATAAAACCTCCCTATACTTTGTCTTTAATTCATGTGCTCATCGCACCCCACCGCACAACTTTTGAGATACGCCATGCACCCTATTGCTAGAATATTGCAGCAAACTCAATTTCTCACTAGCGCTCCCACTCCGCAACTAGCTCCCCCAGACGTGGGCTACGAGATAGCCTTTGCCGGCCGCTCAAACGCAGGAAAATCCAGCGCTCTAAATCGACTCACATCACAAAAGAGCTTAGCGCGAACCTCCAAAACCCCAGGCCGCACCCAACTGCTTAACTTTTTTAGTGTGGATGACGAACGCCGCTTAGTGGATTTGCCTGGCTACGGCTACGCCAAAGTGGGGCAGCAAATGCGCCAGAGCTGGCAAAAAAACATTGATGGCTATTTAGCCAAGCGAGAATGCTTGCGTGGCATTATTTTGCTCACCGATGTGCGCCACCCTTTTAAAGAATTCGATGAAATGATGGTGGATTGGGCCACCCAAACCCAGATGCCATTGCATATCTTACTCACCAAAGCCGACAAGCTCAGCTACGGTGCAGCAAAAAGCGCGTTACACAAAGCCCAAGCACCGCTGCTAAACAATCCCTTTATCACCCTGCAACTGTTTTCAGCCACATCAGGGCTAGGTACCGATGATGCTTGGGATTTAATTGGCAATTGGCTGGATATAGATACTGCCGTGACGGAGGACTAAGCAAAAAAAACCCCGGCAGCTCATAGGGGGAAGGGTAATTAGCTGCCAGGGCTAGAGATGTCTCGCTCGCTCTGGGGAAAGCGTTCGAGACTAAATCAGCGGCCTCTTGAAGGGGGGGGATATCAAGGATCTAGCCGCTGATGGCCAATATGACCATAATTCACAGAAAAGTTCCACTGAATAGCACTAAATGACAAACCGGTTCACTTATTTTTACACTTGTCCTAATAAACGCTCTTCTCGCACAGCTAGGTCTACCCAAATCCTATTGTTTGGGTTACATTTGTTGCTCAACAATGAACGTCATAAACAACAACAG
>DAHVSB010000053.1 GCA_027324795.1 Alcanivoracaceae bacterium | reverse complement strand
AAGCAAGCGAGGTCTTTCAACTCGTCACGGGTCATAGGACCAGTGGTGTCTTGAGAACCTACAGTGGTCATGACTGGCTCGCAGTACATGCCAGGGCGAACACCTTCTAGGCCGCAAGCTTTACCTACCATCTTCTGGGCAAGGGTGAAGCCTTTGCCAGTGTCAGCGGGCTGCTCAGGCTTACGGAAGAGATCGCTTGGCTCAAGGCCAAGGGATTCACGGGCCTTTGCGGTTAAACCACGACCAATAATTAAGTTAATACGGCCGCCTGCGCGCACTTCATCAAGTAATACTTGAGATTTCAGCTCAAAGGTGGTGATCACTTCATCGGTGCCGTGCTTGGTGATTTTTCCTTCGTAGGGGTAGATGTCTACCACATCGCCCATGTTGAGGTTAGAAACATCAGCTTCAAAGGGCAGGGCACCAGAGTCTTCCATGGTGTTGTAGAAAATGGGGGCAATTTTACCACCAATACATACACCACCTGCGCGCTTGTTGGGCACGTAAGGAATATCTTCACCGGTGAGCCACAGTACAGAGTTGGTGGCAGACTTACGGCTAGAACCTGTACCTACTACGTCACCCACATAAGCAACGGTGTGGCCTTTTTCCTTTAATTGGTTAATTAAAGAAATAGGACCAATTTCGCCTTCTTTATCTGCAGTGATGCCGTCGCGGCTGTTTTTCAGCATAGCGTTGGCGTGCAAAGGAATATCAGGACGGCTCCACGCGTCTTGCGCAGGGGAAAGGTCGTCGGTGTTGGTTTCGCCGGTCACTTTGAAAACAGTGATGGTGAGCTTCTCAGGCACTTCATTGCGCTGGGTAAACCACTCTGCGTCTGCCCAAGATTGTAGAACTTCTTGTGCAAACTTATTGCCAGCTTTGGCTTTTTCTTCCACGTCGTGGAACGCATCAAACACTAGCAAGGTGTGCTTAAGTGCATCAGCAGCGATTTGCGCTAGGGCATCATCGTCTAAAAGCTGAATTAATGGCTCAACGTTATAACCACCTTGCATGGTGCCAAGTAAACGTGTGGCTTCTGCACGGTCGATTAATGGAGAGGTGGCTTCGCCTTTAGCGAGGTCCGCAAGGAAAGCAGCTTTTACATAGGCGGCTTGGTCCACACCGGGTGGAATGCGCTTGGTAAATAGCTCGATTAAGAAATCTTCTTCGCCCTTAGGTGGGTTTTTAAGAAGTTCAACCAGGTCGGCCACTTGCTGTTCGTTCAGCGGTTTGGCGGGAACGCCAAGAGCGGCACGTTCTTCTGCATGTTTGCGATAGGCTTCTAACACTAGATGTCCCTCGTTTCTGTCGGTGTTTTTATCTCATAAATGAGACAAAGGTAAGGGGTGAATTCCTTATTTTTCGGTGGGCAGAGTATACCTGATTGCCCCACAGGGCGAAAGAGGGTGAGGTGGTTTAGGCAGCGCCCCTTTGGTTATTAAAACTTTGCGCCTTCAATCCTTCGATAAGAGGAAGGAAATCTCATCCAACAATTGTTGCCTACCGTGCAACAATGTGTTGAGGGTTTGCCTGTTTTTCAGTATCAGCATGTTAGTTAGGATAGCCCACAGTTTTCAGACACACAGGGTTGCCGCTGTTTACTTGGGGCAATCTCTTCACTAACAGTATGAAAGAGGAAGTTATGGCAAAGGTATTAGTTTTGTATCATTCCATGTACGGACACATTGAAACCATGGCACAGGCTGTGGCTGAGGGCGTTAAGCAAGTACCAGGCGCCGAGGTGGTGATTAAGCGCGTACCAGAAACAATGCCGGAGGATGTATTCAAGCAAGCAGGCGGCAAGGTGGATCAAGCAGCGCCTGTTGCCACACCAGAAGAGCTGAGCGAGTACGATGCTATTATCTTTGGCGTGCCCACGCGTTTTGGCAATATGTCGGCGCAAATGCGCAACTTTTTGGACCAAACCGGCGGCTTATGGGTGCAGGGTGCTTTGGCCGGTAAAGTGGCCAGTGTTTTTGCTTCCACGGGCACCATGGGCGGGCAAGAAATGACAATTACTTCCACCTGGACCACGCTTGCCCATCACGGCATGTTGTTGTTGCCACTAGGCTACACCCATCCAAACCTGGGCGATATTTCAGCCGTGAACGGCGGCACACCTTATGGTGCCACCACAGTGGCAGGTGGCGACGGTTCGCGCCAGCCCACGGAAAAAGAGCTTGCTATTGCACGCCACCAAGGTGAATTAGTGGCCAAAACCGCCGTGCAGCTACAGAAATAAACGAACCCAGCTCAGAGAGCCAGCCAGTGGTTGGCTTTTTTACTTATAAGGGTCAGAGTGCTCCGCAGTGGCGCGGCGAAAGCGCTTATAGCCCCACATATATTGCGATGGCGCCTGTGCAATCATGGCCTCTATGGTGCGGTTCATAGCAGTGGCTGCCACCGTCAGGTCTTGGTGATAAATAGCAGGGTCAGGCTCGCTAAAATGAATGTGATAGCCCTCAGCATTAGGTAGGCGCTCCGCCCAACCCATAAACACACGCGCTTTGGATTGTTGTGCCATGCGCGGGCCGAGGGTGCCTGTATAGGCAGGGATATTATAGAAAGGAGCAAACACACCACTGCCTTTGTCTGGCACTTGGTCGGGCAAAATAGCCGTAATCACGCCCCCCTTTTTTAACCGCCGGATCAAGCCCACAACGCCGCGTGGGGTGGTGGGGTATAGGTGCGCACCAAAGTGTTCTCGACCTTTGAGCATTAACTCATCCACCGCCTTAATTTTGGCTGGCTTATACATTACGTGAAGCTCAAAGTGACTGCTTACCCAAAAGTTCAGCACCTCAAACGCACCCAAGTGTGGTGCTAAAATAATAGCTGGCTCATTGGCTGCTAAAGTCTCTCGCAAAGGAGCGTCGCCGCTTACTTGCTTCACCATGCTTAGCGCTTTGTCGGGATTAAACCAAAACCAACCCATCTCGGCACTGCCTTTGGCTGCTTCCACTAAGCTTTCGTAGGCCAACGCTTGCTGCTCAGCTTCATTTAAATGGGGGAAGCACAGCGCAATATTGGTTCGCGCCACATCACGAGTCCGATTTGAAAACAGGTTCATAATAAAGGCAACACGGCTCGCGAGGCCATGGTTGGCTCGCAGCGAAAGGGATGCCACGCCACGCAAGGCATTAAAAGCCAAAGCGCTTTTAAGCTTTTCAGAAAACGAAAGAGAGTCAGTCATTGAGTCTTGAGTTTGCAAATAATGGAGCAAATTATGCCTGTTCGTTGCGCTTAGGTATACTTTCGCCGCAATTAATGTTGGCCATAAGGATAATGTCATGAGTCAGGTGGATTTAACGCCCATCCATAGTTTTTTGCACTGTCCAACCCCAGAAGCTTGGTTGCAGTGGGCGCTTGAGCACCCTGAAATACTGCTGATTGACCATGCCCATTGTGAAAAGAAAGCTGCTTCCACCGCCATTAACCTTATGTTTAAGTACGCGGATAAGCAGCAGTTGCTTACCATGCTTAGCCAGCTGGCCCGCGAAGAGCTGCTGCATTTTGAGCAGGTTTTAAAAATCATGAATGAACGCGGAGTAACCTTTGGCCACTTGGTGCCATCGGACTATGCAGGCAAATTGCGCCAACACGTGCGCACCTATGAGCCGGCACGTTTGGTGGATATTTTGATTGTGGGCGGCATTATTGAAGCGCGCTCATGTGAGCGGTTTGCTGCTTTGGCCCCCATGGTGGATGAGGATTTAGGGCGTTATTACCGCTATTTACTTAAAAGCGAAGCACGACATTTTGAAGATTACCTGCACTTAGCACAGCTCTACGCCGAAGAGGACATTAGCGCACGGGTGCAGTTTTTCTTAGCCGAAGAGCGCAAGTTGGTGGAAGGCCCAAGCACAACATTTCGATTCCACTCGGGCGTGCCGGCAGCCTAGTGCAAGCCAATTCTCCCTTCCACTTTGTGCCCATGTTTAAAAAGATACAGGCCAGTGGCACTTGCCAGTAATCCAATAAATACAAGGTACCACGCTGGTGCCATGGGGTGGGCCACCATTAAAGTTGTCACCACCAAAGGAGTGAGGCCGCCAAACACTGCGTAGGCCACATTATAGGAAAAAGAAATACCAGAAAAACGCACAGGCGCAGGGAAGGCGCGCACCATCACATAGGGCACGCCGTCCACAATGCCCACCACTGTGCCCATGAGCGCATAAAGCCCAAACAGCAACGGCAAGGAAGTGCCCGCGTATTGGTAAAAAAGAAAGGTGACCAAAGCGAATATAATCCCCGCCCAACTAAAAAAGCGGGCGCTGCCATACCGGTCCACTAAAGCACCACCAATAACGCAGCTGAACAACAAAAACAAAGTACCAAAAGCATTGGCAAGTAATGCCTCTAGCGCTGTATAGCCGTATTGCTTTTCCAAAAAAGTGGCGGTCATTAGGGTGGTGACCATGATGCCGGCAGATAACACCCAAGTAAGCAATGCCGAGATAATAACCCCATGGCGATGCTCAGTTAGCACCGCTTTAACGGGCAGCACAGCGTGCTCTTGTTGCGCTGCTTTCATGGCCATAAACACAGGGGTCTCACTTAAAAAGCGGCGTAGGTACACGCCAATTAAGCCAAAAACACCGCCGAGTAGAAAAGGAATTCGCCACGCAAAGTGTTTAACTTCCTCGGGGCTAAACGCCCAATTAATGCCAGCTGCCACCAAGGAGCCAATCAAAATACCCAAGGTGAGCCCAGAACATAAAAAGCCTGTGGCCATGCCCACACGATTTGCAGGCACATGCTCAGCCACAAAGGTCCAGGCCCCTGGCACTTCTCCGCCAATGGCGGCGCCTTGGAGCATGCGCAGAAGAATCAAAAGAATTGGAGCCGCCACCCCTATGTGGGAGTAGGTGGGTAACAAGGCCATGCCAAGAGTGGCGGCAGACATAATGAATACTGAAAGGGCAAATATGCGCTTACGCCCAATACGGTCACCAAAGTGCGCCATAATGATGCCGCCAATGGGGCGCACCAAATATCCCGCAGCAAAAATGCCAAAAGTCTGTATCATCACCAACCACTCGGGCATTTCATGGGGAAAAAACAAGGGTCCGAGCACACTGGCAAAAAATACAAAAATAATAAAGTCGTAAAATTCTAAAGCGCCACCGAGTGCGGCTAAGCCCAATACATGGAAATCCTTGCGGTTGAGCGCCCGCTGGGAAACGTGCAAAGTGGCGGCCATGTCACACCTAAACCTTTTAGACTGTTGGAAAGCGCACATATTACATTAAGCCACGAAGGCAACAAGCTTAATTGCCCCAAGGAATAGCAAGGAGACACTGTGTATTTTGATGAGTTCGATAACCCTGACCTAGCGCTAGTCGCCCCCTTTATGCCCACGGATGAAGCCATGGCTCGGGCCCTGTTGAAGCTTGGCCAGGTGAACGAAAATGATGTGCTGTACGACCTCGGCAGCGGCGATGGCAGTATTGTGGTGCTAGCAGCTTCTGAGTTCGGTGCTCGCGGCGTGGGCGTGGAACTAGACCCAGTGCGCCTACGTGAAAGCCGTGAACTTGCGAGCCTCGCAGGGGTTGAACAGCGGGTGGAGTTTCATCAACAAGATTTGTTTGAAACCAACGTCAGCGCGGCCACAGTGGTGACCTTATACCTATTGCCCGATGTGCATGTGGCTCTTAAGCGCCGCTTGCTAGCACAGCTCGCCCCAGGTGCGCGCATATTGAGCCATTCCTTTAATCTCGGCCAATGGCGCCCAGATAAAACCATCGAAGCCGGTGGTTTGGGCCTTTATAAGTGGGTGGTTCCAGCTCAAGTGAGTGGTCGTTGGCAGTGGTACCAAGGCGAAAATCGTTATGAGGTGGCGCTAGAACAGCGTTTTCAAAAGCTTATCGGCAAAGCATGGTTGAATGGGGAAAATATCAAGCTAAGTACTGCCCTCATTCGTGGTCGTAGGCTAACGCTAGAGCTAGAAGGTGAGGCGGGGCGACAACGCTTTGTGTTTCGTTATGTTAATCCGCAGCAGCTTCAGCCTACAGGGGGAACCGAGGCCACTGCGGCTACGTTAACTATGGCGTGATAGGGAAACGCTCAAGGGCGAAGGGGGCCCCCGGTTTGATTATGATTTGCCAGCCAAACTCGCCCCAGTCGCCGAGCACCCAACGTTGGCCATTGCCCGTGCTTAAGGGCACATGGTGTACATCGGGCCTATGAGTGTGGCCATGGATAAGCTGATGCACGCCCTTGGCCTCCATTTCGCGCACCACCTCTTCAGGTGTCACATCCATAATATTGTCTGCTTTGTTGGCGTTGCTTTGCTGGCTTTGCATACGCATCATCTGGGCAATCATGCGTCTTTCTTGCAGGGGCTTAGCAAGCATCATTTGTTGCCATTCAGGGTTACGTACCTGCTCACGAAAAGCCATGTACTTTTCATCTTTAGTGCACAGGCTGTCACCGTGCATAAGCAAAGTGGGCGTGCCGTACAAGTCCACCACGGTACCTTCGTTTAGCAGCTCGCCGCCTGTGGCACGAGCAAAATCCTCGCCAAGCAAAAAATCCCGATTGCCGTGCATAAAATAAAGCTGGCTGCCTGCGTCGCTAAAGGCGCGGAAAGCCGCTATGGCAGCAAGGTTAAACTCACTGTCATCATCGTCGCCAATCCAGGTCTCAAAGAGGTCGCCGAGCACGTAAAGCGCATGGCACTGGCCAGCATGTTGTTGCAGCAGCTGCTCGAGTGCTTGCAAATGCTCAGGGCGGCTTTCATCCAAATGCAGGTCTGAGATAAACAGTATATAGCTCATAAGTTCAACTATTCAGCAGAGTCAACACGGGTAATGCTATGAATGATAACAGGGGTTCTTGGCACGTCAGGGGCAGGGTAGCCACTGAGTGCAGCTCGGCCTGTGGGAGTGGCGCTAATGGCATCCACCACATTCATGCCTTTGGTCACCTTGCCAAACACGGCATAGCCCCAACTTGCCGGGTGGCCAGCGTGCGTGTGGTTAAGCGAAGGATTATCCACAGTGTTAATAAAAAACTGACTGGTGGCGGAGTGAGGGTCATTGGTGCGCGCCATCGCTAAGGTGCCACGGGTGTTTTTTAACCCATTTTGCGCCTCATTTTGAATGGGGGAATAAGTTTTCTTGCGCTGGTGGTTAGTGGTAAAGCCGCCACCCTGAATCATAAAACCTGGGATAACCCGGTGAAAAATCGTGTTCTCATACCAGCCTTCATCGGCGTAGCGCAGAAAGTTTTCCACAGAGATAGGTGCATCCTGTGCAAATAGCTCTGCCTCGATGTTGCCTTCAGAAGTGTTGATGACAATACGCACATTGTCTGCTATCGCTAGGTTTGAAAAGAGGCTGAGCAAAGTGGCAAATAGTAATTTTTTCATGGCTGCAAAAAGGGTAGTAGTAAAGAAAACAGCCGCACTGTGGCGGCTGTCAGGTAATGCGAGTTAGTCTTCAATAAGCGTTGCTTTTTCAATAATCACCGCTTCGCGGGGCACATCTTGGTGGAAGCCGTGGCTGCCCGTGGGCACCCCCTTAATTTTCTCCACCACATTCATGCCTTCAACTACGCGACCGAACACGGCATAGCCCCAACCATCTTGGCTGCGCTCTTTATCCAAGAAGTGGTTGTCGGAAACGTTGATAAAGAACTGCGCAGAAGCAGAGTGTGGGTCGCTGGTGCGAGCCATAGCAATAGAGCCAACAGTGTTAGACAAGCCATTGCCCGCTTCGTTTTGAATGGGGTCACGAGTGGGCTTTTGGTCCATGTCTTCGTTAAAACCACCACCTTGAATCATAAAGTTGCTAATGACGCGATGGAAAATAGTGCCATCATAAAAGCCATCTTTAACGTACTGAACAAAGTTGTTAGCAGTGATGGGTGCCTTGTCCTCATCGAGCTCAATAACGATGTCGCCATAAGTGGTATTCAGTTGTACTTTCAACGGGGAGTCCTCCAAGCTTTGATTGCCAAGGCGTGCACTGTACACTAGCGCAACCGAAAACGGGAATTTTATTGGTGATAAAACCGCCGTTTGAGGGTGACGCTGGCGCCTTGATTGTTTATTTTGTCACATCAAGGCGTAAAATGCCGATTTTAACGGGAAACTGGGAACACTTTCACCAGTTTTTGACGCTATTTTCACAGGATTGCACAACACTATGACAGAGCGCGTGGATACCCCCACTAATTTTATTCGCCAAATTATTGATAAAGATATTGCTGAAGGAAAGCACACAAAAATTATTACCCGGTTTCCACCAGAGCCCAACGGCTACTTACACGTGGGGCACGCCAAATCCATTTGCCTCAACTTTAATATTGCCCGTGATTACCAAGGCGATTGTCATCTGCGTTTTGATGACACCAACCCCAGCAATGAATCCTTAGAGTATGTGGAGTCCATTAAGGACAACGTGCGTTGGTTGGGGGGCGAGTGGGATGGACCCGTGCGCTACGCCTCAGATTATTTCGATGAACTGTATGAGTGTGCGGTGAAGCTAATCAATGCGGGCTTAGCTTATGTGGACAACCAAAGCCCAGAAGAGATTGCCGAATACCGAGGTAACTTTACCACGCCTGGCCGCAACAGCCCCTACCGTGAGCGCCCTGTGGCAGAAAACCTACAGCTCTTTGAAGACATGCGCGCTGGTAAGTTTGAGCCTGGTAAAGCGGTGTTGCGAGCCAAAATCGATATGGCTTCCCCCAATATGAACCTGCGCGACCCAATTTTGTACCGCGTGCTCAATGTGCCTCACCACCAAACCGGTGATAAGTGGTGCATTTATCCCATGTACGATTTTACTCACCCCATTTCAGATGCCATTGAAGGCATCACCCATAGCTTGTGTACGCTTGAGTTTGAAGCCCATCGCCCCTTGTATGATTGGGTGCTCGATAGCCTCGAAGGGTTGCACGAGTTTCCGAGCCGCCCGCGCCAGTATGAGTTTGCGCGTCTTAACCTTAACTACACAGTCACCAGTAAGCGTCGCTTAAAGCAGCTGGTGGACGAAGGGATTGTGGAATCTTGGGATGACCCACGCATGCCTACTATCTCAGGCATGCGCCGCCGCGGTTATACCCCCGAAGCTATCCAGAATTTTTGCCAAATGATTGGCGTGGCGCGTGCCGATTCGGTGGTGGATGTGTCCATGTTGGAATCAGCGGTGCGTGATGACCTGAATAAAAACGCCCCCCGCGCCATGTGTGTGCTTAACCCTATCAAAGTGGTAATCACTAACTGGCCAGAGGGCAAAACCGAAATTCTTACCATAGCGGTGCACCCGCAAAACGAATCCATGGGCGAGCGCGAAGTGCCCATGAGTGGTGAATTATGGATTGACCGCGATGATTTCCGCGAAGAAGCCAATAAAAAGTATAAGCGCTTAGTGCTCGGTGGTGCTGTGCGCTTACGCGGCGGCTACGTGATTACTGCCAATGAATTTGAGCAAGATGCCGAAGGGAATGTCACCACTGTCTATTGCACTTATGATGAAAACACCCTTGGTGTAAACCCAGAAGGTTATAAGCCGCGCGGGGTGATTCATTGGGTGTCTGCTAAGCATGCCGTGGATGCAGAGGTGCGCTTATATGAGCGTTTATTCCTTGAGGCGAGCCCCGATAGAGCGGAAGGCGGCATGTTAGGCTCCGTAAACCCAGAATCATTAAAAGTGCTCTCAGGTTGTAAAGTGGAGCCGTCGGCGGTGGCAGAAGGCGCTGAGCGCTTCCAGTTTGAGCGTGAAGGGTATTTCTGCCACGACACGACCAGTACCCCTGAGGCACCCGTATTTAACTTAACTGTTAGTTTAAGAGAGTCATTTTAGTATTTGATTTGGCTGGGTATTTCTCAGCCATTTTTTTGCCTAGGTGTTACTGCACAACTATGCGATGAAGGAGACGCACATGGCGGCACTCGTACTGGTGGTGAACTGCGGTAGTTCGTCAATAAAATTTGCTCTTGTTAACCCAGAGGAGAGCGAATTTGTTATGGAAGGGTTGGCAGAGCGCTTAGGCGAAACCGAAGCCAATCTCAAATGGCAAATTAATGGCACTAAAGAATCGATTACCTTGCCGCCCAAGGCAGACCATAAAGCAGCGCTGAGCCACATCTTACCCAAAGTAGAAAAAGTAGCAGTTGCAGAGGGCAAACTTAAAGCCATTGGCCATCGCGTTGTGCACGGTGGCGAAAGTTTTACCCAAGCTTGCATCCTCGAAGAAGATGCCATTGCGGCCATCCGCAATACCGCCGCTTTAGCGCCTTTGCATAATCCCGCCAACTTGCTTGGTATCGAAGCGGCCATGAAGCTGTTCCCATCATTGCCCCACGTGGCAGTGTTTGATACAGCTTTTCACCAAACCTTGCCTGATTATGCTTTCCGTTACGCGCTTCCAGAAAATCTTTACACAGAGCTAGGTGTGCGCCGCTATGGCTTCCATGGCACCAGCCACCGTTATGTGGTGGAAGAGGCCGCTCGCTTAGCCGGCAAATCCTTAGAAAACTCTGGTTGGTTAACTGCTCACCTGGGTAATGGCTGCTCAACCGCAGCAATTTTAAACGGCGAGAGCGTGGATACCAGCATGGGCTTCACTCCTTTAGAAGGGCTGGTAATGGGTACACGCAGTGGTGATGTGGATCCCAACCTGCACAGCTATTTGCACCGTGAACTTGGCTGGGACCTCGAAAAAATCGACCATGTGCTCAATAAAGAAAGCGGCTTGCTCGGTCTTTCAGGTGGCTTGTCCAACGATATGCGCAGCCTAGTAAAAGCGCGCGAAGAAGGCCACGAGGGTGCACGCTTAGCCATTGATGTGTTTTGCTATCGCTTAGCCAAGTCCCTTGCGGCCATGGCCTGTGCTTTACCCCGCTTAGATGGCATTATTTTTACCGGAGGCATTGGCGAAAACTCAGTGCTAATCCGTGAAAAAGTTGCGGAACACCTTGTGCTTTTTGGAGTGAGCATTGATGAAAAACATAATCAAGAGTGCGTGGGCGGCAAGGCGGGTACGATTCACCGTTTAGGGTCACCGGAAGTGTGGGTGGTGCCCACCAATGAAGAGCGTCAAATCGCGTTAGAAACCCTAGCCTGCGCTCAAAAAAACAAATAGCGGTAGATAAGGAATAAATATGCAGATTTATTTTGTGGCACCCACAAGTTATGGCGCAGGCCTGACTTCTGTGTGCATGGGGCTAGTGCGTGTGTTAGAGCGCGGCGGCCTGCGTGTGGGGTTTTGCAAGTTGGTGGCGCAGGATGACGCCAAAAAAGGCGAACCAGAAAGCTCCACCACACTCATTAAAAATGTATTTGGCATTGATAGTCCAATCCCCATTCCCTTTGGCACAGCGCAAAAAATGTTAGCGGAGGGCCGTGGCGACGAAGTCCTTGAAGAAGGGGTGCGCTTGTTCCACCAAGCCGCCAAAGACAAAGACGTGGTGGTGGTGGAGGGCATAGTGCCCACACGTAAAATCAGCTTTGCCGCCCGTATAAACGCGGAAATGGCCAACAGCCTTGGCGCCGAAATTATACTGGTGGCTTCGCCTGAAGAGCTCAGCGTAGAAGAACTCGCTGATCGCATTGAGATTCATTCGCGAACTGTGGGTAACGACATGTTAGGGCTAGTTCTAAATAAAGTGGAAGATGAAAGTCTTCCCAGCGCCTTGGCGAATAAGTTGTCTAAAGCGGGCAAGCCTTTAAATGTGCTAGGTAGCGTGCCACTAAACCCAGATTTACAGGCGCCGCGCACCTATGATGTGGCGCGCATGCTTGATGCTCAGGTTATCAACGAAGGCAAAAGCAAACAGCGCCGCGTAAAACAGATTGTGCTGTGTGCCCGTGCTTTAGTGAACACGGTTGAGCTCATGCAACCCCATGCCTTGTTAGTCATTCCCGGAGACCGTGAGGATATTATCGTGGCCGCCTGTTTGGCCGCCAGTAACGGCGTACCGCTAGCGGGCTTATTGTTGTGTGTGGGCTATGAGCCTGATCCGCGCATTTTAGCTTTATGCCGCAACGCCATCGATAGCGGGTTGCCGGTGATGTTGGTGAACACCAGTTCCTACGAAACCGCCACCAATATCAATCGCATGAATCCAGAAATCCCTGTGGATGACTTAGACCGCGCCGAACAAGTTACCGATTTCGTCGCTGCTAATCTCAACGCTGAATGGTTGTTGGAGCGGTGCGGTGCTCCGCGCAAGCCGCGCTTATCACCGTCAGCGTTTCGCTACTTCATAGTGCAGCGCGCTAAAGAAGCCAATAAGCGCATTGTTTTGCCCGAAGGCAGCGAACCGCGCACCGTGGAAGCCGCGGTGGAATGCCATGTAAAAGGCATAGCTCGTTGCGTGCTGCTAGCCAGGCCAGAAGAGGTACAAGCCGTGGCAGAAGCCAAGGGTTTTGAGCTACCCGAAGGCTTAGAGGTCATAGATCCTGAAACCATTCGCGCCCAGTACGTGGCCCCCATGGTGGAGCTGCGTAAGCACCGCGGCCTCAATGAACCCATGGCCCTAGCACAGCTCGAAGATAACGTGGTGCTTGGCACCATGATGCTAGCGGAAGGGCATGTGGATGGCTTGGTTTCAGGTGCGCTGAACACCACAGCAAACACGATTCGTCCCGCCTTGCAGCTCATCAAAACAGCGCCAGGATACAACTTAGTGTCCTCTGTGTTTTTTATGCTCTTGCCTGATCAAGTATTGGTGTATGGCGACTGCGCCGTTAACCCTGCGCCCACCGCGCCTCAGCTGGCTGAAATTGCCCTCCAAAGTGCAGAATCAGCCCAAGCATTTGGTATTGAACCCCGTGTGGCCATGCTGAGTTATTCCACCGGAAGTTCGGGTGCCGGTAGCGACGTGCAAAAAGTGCTAGAAGCCACCAAGATTGCCCAACAATTGAACCCAGATTTATTGTTAGATGGCCCATTGCAGTATGATGCAGCTGCTATCGAAAGTGTGGGTAGGCAAAAAGCACCGGATAGCAAGGTAGCTGGCCGTGCCACCGTGTATGTGTTCCCCGACCTGAATACGGGCAACACCACCTATAAAGCGGTACAGCGCAGCACCAATAGCGTTAGCGTGGGCCCTATGCTGCAGGGCTTACGTAAACCGGTGAACGATTTGTCGCGTGGCGCCCTGGTGAAAGATATTGTTTATACCATTGCGTTAACCGCGATTCAGGCCAGCACCATAACGGCTGAAGAGAGTTAATAAACTTGATTTTGGTCCTTGTGTCCCCATGGTATTTAGGGCCCAATCAACTATGCAAATACGCAATAAAGAAGGAGTTTTACATGTCATCTAGAAAAGAATACATCGAGCGTCTAACTGCCAAGCTTAACGAGTGGGATGCAGAAATTGATGCCCTAGAAGCCAAAGCAAAAGAAAAGCGCGCCGCGCTTGAAGCTCAGTGGCAAGAAGCCCGCGCCGATTTGGTGGAAAAGCGCAACGAGCTTACAGCCAAGCTTGACGAACTTAAAAGCAGTGCAGACAGCAGCTTTGAAAAGCTAAAGTCTGAGTTTGAAGCTAACGTTGAGCGCGTTCGTGCCAAATTCAACGAAGTAAAAGATAAGTTTATTAAGTAATTTTTAAATTTATCCCATAAAAAATCAGCCCCATTTGGGGCTGATTTTGTTTTTACTGCTTAATTTAATACCGCGCGTCCTTGGGCTTCGGCATGGAAGGTAAAGGCCAGTCGTTCACCTTGCCAGGAAAATCAGGGCGTGGCTTGTGCGCAAAGAATTCCGACACATCCACGGCATCCTGATCACTCAGCACGTTACCATGTCCCCATAAGCCCACGGTTTGAATTCCCATGGGCATGTTGTACTTCACAAAAGCAGCGGCTTTATAAGTACGTGCCAAGCCTGCACCAATATTAAATGATTCATCACCCCATAAGGGTGGAAACACAATATCTCCGCGACTATCTTTTAAACCCTCGCCATTATCGCCGTGACAAGCGGCACATTGGGCGTAATAAATTTTTTCGCCACGCACAGGGTCCGCTACTAAGGAGTCATCAATATCGCCTGCGTTTTGAATGTCCACGCGTTGATCCTTAGGGGTGTTTTGCGAGAGCCATTTCATGTAAGCGATCATTGCTTTCATTTCACGGGAATCGCGCTCTAAGGGCTTGCCATTCATAGAACGCAAGAAGCAACCGTTGATACGCGCTTCTAAATCCACTTCCTTGCCTGCGCGGGGCATCACCTTAGGATAAAAATTAAAGCTATTGATATAGGGGTCGCCAAGGGGAATCTTACCCTGAGCTATATGACAACTGTTGCAGTTCATGCTCGCGCCCACGTTATCGGGCAAGAGACGCTTGGTTTCATTGAGTAAACGCTTGCCATAAAAAATTTCATCAGCGTTGGGCTCATCTACTATGGCCGTATCTTGTGGAATCACATAGGTGCCAATATCTTTATTGGCATCATCAAGAGAGACTAAATTATAGGTGGCAGCATCGCGCTCCACAGGAGTGGGCCTATCGCAAGCGCTAAGTCCTAAGACTAAAAACGCAGCTAGAGCAACTTTAGGGGCTGCCGTGGCAAAAAAGTGTTGCTGAAACTTACTCATGGCTAGCTCCTTCTGTATTAGTTG
>DAHVSB010000052.1 GCA_027324795.1 Alcanivoracaceae bacterium | reverse complement strand
TGCCCTGCCTTCACAGTTAAGCGCGCTTCGCTTTCACGATGATAGTTGCGCTCAAAAGTTAAATAGCGCCACGCCATGGTATTGCGGCAGTACTCAGGAACATCAGGATTATCGAGCGCAGGGCTAATATCGGCCCACATCAACGGCCAAGTGGTAACGGGCGCTGCTAAGCAGCCTTGGTCCGCCAGTTGTTGCACACTGTGTTTTGCGCGCATGTCTCCCACCGGTATCCACGGTGCGGCAACGGCCATGGAGGAAGCTAACATCAGAAAAGTTGCGGCTAGGCTGGTACGGCTAAATGGCATTATGTCCTGCTCTTATTAACTGCTAGCGTTGCCTGTGTTCGTCCTTAACACCATAACAAGCTAAGAAAGAAATAGATTCTATTACATGCCCAGTGGGCCAAAACGGACGCGAAAAGTATACCCAACCTCTGTTGAGATTGCGCGTTTGCCACACCGAAAATATTGATAAAAAACGAAAGGGTAGGTTTGGTATATCTATTACGGCTTATTGTTCTACTTAAAACCAGTATATGCTGCAATAATGCCCACACAGCAATGGCTCAGCATTGCTGTGTAGGTTTTTAAATGCGCTTAATTTAACGTTTCCACCAACGCTTTAGCATTGTCAATCAAAATACCATCAGAGTTATCTCGGCCTTCACGCGGCTCCGCATTAGCTGCTTTTTGCGCATACTTTTTGGCTTCGTCGTTACGCTTTTGCTCTGCTAGGAACTCAGCATAGTAACCGTTTACATCAGCGCCTTCAGAACGAATGCTCAGGGCTTTTTTGAAGATTTCTTCGGCTTTCTTTTTATCGCCAAAACCCACAGGCCAACCTGGTGCACGAGCATACAAAACGCCCAAGGTCACATAGGCTGAGGCGTTGTAGCCCTCTGGGTCAATCTCGATGGCGCGCTCAAGCACGGCACGCGCTTCTTTGGCGTTGCTTAAAGCGCTAAGGCCGCTCAGCTCGCGCGCATAACCTGCGGTGATAATGCCCTGCCACGCCAAAACTTCAGCGTCGTTGGGATGGGCTTTGGCTAGGGCTTCCGCTTGGGCAGCTAGGTTTTTTAAGCGGTCGCGCTTATCCTTATCCGCCGCCACAGAAATGGCTTCCCATTCTTGGCGCAGCTCATCAACGTTGCTTTCGGCGGCTGCCACCACACCACTTAGCAATAAAGCGGCGAGGGCTAACCAAGCGACAAAATACTTTTTCATTGTTATTTCTCCTAATGGTCCTTGGGCAAAATGCCAGTGGCTAAATTATTTAGCCGGTGCGTCTTTTTGGGCGCCAATAAGTTTTAGCGCCTGTTGTTGTTGTGCTTTATCAAACGCCTCAAGTGCTGGGCGCGGTGTTGCTTCCAAGGCCTTTTGGGCATAGCGGAAGGCTTCTTCTTTACGCTCGATACTTTTTAAGAATCGGGCGTATTGGTAATTGGTATCCACGCCGTGGGGGCGAATATCAGCCGCCTTGGCGTACATTTCATCGGCGCTGCGAATACTGCCAAAAGCCACAGGCCAACCTGGGGTGCGCTCATACAAGAGCCCAAGGGTAAGGTAGGCTAAGCCTTCCAAGCCGTCTGGGTCTTGGGCGATGGCGATCTCTAAGTGCTCACGCGCTTGTTTAGCCAACTTTACCCCGGTAAAACCACCGCGGAAGTTAGCATATTGTTCATAAACCACTGCGTGCCACACGAGTGCTTCAGGTGCTTGAGGATGGGTTTCTAGCAAAGCATCCGCCTGCACCAACAGTTCATCCAACAAGGCTTGGTGCTGCTTGCGCTCTTTTTCGCCCAGCTCTGCAATGGCATTCAACCCTGTTTTGATTTGAGCAATATAGGGCTCCTGTGCATGGGCCAGCCCTGCCAGCACCAACAGCAGCACACTGGCTATTCGTATTGTTTGTGTCATTATCATTCGGCCTTATTAACCACAACTCAAAGAGACGATAAGCCCTTGGGCATCGGTGCGTATGGTTAAACGCTCATGCCGATAATCGCGGGTTTCTGGTGTATTGGGGTTAGTTACACGCACTTCTTCAGCGTTTGCTTCGTTCTGTAAAGTGCTTGCCATCCCATCTTTAAATGGCTGCCCTAGGTGATGCTGAACGCGCTCCACATCACATTGTGGCAAGGCAGTTAACGTTTCATGATGGGTTGCTTTTTGACAAGCAACCATTATTACTGCCGCAATGACTAGGCTAGCGCTGCGCAACGCAAACGATGTTTTTTGCTGAATCATCCCATGTCCTTTCTATTATTAGTGTTAACAAGCCCTTGGATTAAGGTGGGCCATTGCCACAGCAAAGTGAGTCCACGCCATAACATGAAACCCCAATATGCTAGCCATAGCCCATGGTTTTGCCACAAAGGGATACATATCACCATGGCCACCAAATATGCCGCAAAGCTGATTAACATGCCATTACGCATGGCTGTGGTGGCTGTGGCACCCAGATACAAACCATCTAAATGAAATGCTAACACAGCTAGCAAAGGCAACCATACCGCCCACGGTAAATAAACCAGGGTTTGTTGTTGTAAAAGCTCGTTAACGGTGAAAAATTGTACCCACCAACTGCCNGTGACCCACAGCACTAGGCTAATAAACCCCGCCGCCACAAAGGCATAAATGCCGGTACGCAGAGCCACTTGCTGTAAAGCGGTGGCATTTTTATGCCCCACTGCGCGGCCGCTGTAGACCTCGCCCACGTTGGCAAAGCCATCCAAGAAATATGAGGCGAAGAGCACTAGCTGCATCAGCATCTGGTTCACGGCTAACGTTTCGGTGCCAAGGGCGGCGCTGCGATTAATCAGCAAAGCATTAGCGCCCACTAGCAGCAAGGTGCGAATCATAATATTACCGTTGGCTTGCCATAGCTTGGCCCATTGGGCTTTGTTCTTTAATTGTTGCTTTACTTCGTCCCAAGCGTGGTGCAGCCAACCTTGCCAGGCCCACCACAAACCCAGTAGGCAAATCACCACTTCGGCCACTAGGGTGCCCAAGGCAGCACCTTCAATGCCCCAACCTAAGCCCAGCACCCACCAAGTGGTGAGCACAATATTGGTGAAGTTCATAACGAGTTGCAGGATTAGCACCCGTGCGGCTTTGCCCTGCCCTAAAAACCAAGCGCTTAGGGCAAAGTTAGCCAGGGTAAAAGGTGCCGACCAAATGCGCACCTGATAATAAGCTTTGGCAAGATTCTGCACCTCTTCACCGCCACCTAATAAGCCAAACAACAACCAACCCATAGGCGCTTGCAGCAGCCACATGGCCACGCCAATACCAAGCGCCACTAACAAAGGCCTTAAGAGGTGGGCATACAATTGTGAGTATTGATTGGCGCCGCTAGCTTGTGCGGTAAGGCCCACTGTGGTGAGGCGCAAAAACGAGAAACCCCAATACAACAACGAGAACACAGTGGCACCCAGGCCGATGGCGGCAATGTGGGCCGCACCGGGAAAACGCCCCATAACGGCGGTATCCACCATACCCAATAAAGGGGTGGCAAGGTTGGCAAGAATAACAGGGATAGCAAGGGCAAATACTTGCCGATGGCTCGGCACTAAGGTGTGAGTGGACACGGGTTTCCTATGGTTGAATTTCGTAGCACATCACCAAGGCGTCTTGTGGGCCTGTGGCGCTAGGATAATAGCCTTTGCGTCGCCCCACCAGCTGAAAGCCTAATTGTTCATAGAGGTGCTTGGCAGCATGATTCTCTACGTTCACTTCAAGAAAAAACCGCGCCATGCTTTGCTGTTTGAGCTGTTGCTGATGGGTGGCGATTAAAAACCGCGCCAATCCCTGTTGGCGCCACTGTGGGGCCACGGCTATGTTAAGCAAATCCGCTTCATCAATAATATGCGCCACCACCATGTAAGCGAGCACTTCTTCACCTTGGGTAAGCACTTGGCAACGCTGTTGAGGGCTAGCCATGGCATCGAGGAATGAGGCTTGTGGCCAAGGGGTAAAGTAGCTTGCGGTTTCAATGGCTAGCACCTGTGGTAAATCCGCTGCCTCCATGGCCCTTAGAACAAGGCCATTAATGCTGGGCTTTGGCATAAAACTCGGCCTCTAACATGGCTTGCCAAGAGATTGGTTTATGCGCCAAGGGGTCTGCTAGCATTTCAGCGAGGCTACTAATGGCCAGCCGTTGTTGCTGCGCTTGATGCCGCTGCTCCACTAACAACTTGGCCAGCTGTTCTGTGGCCACAATTAGGGTTTTGTTGTGGGGCGCTTGGCTGCTATCTTCTAGTCCGCCCACAAAGCCGCCGAGCAATTCTTTCGCTTCTGCTTCAAACACAGGTTGTGGGCTTGGCGGGCACTGAAACACAAGTGGCCGCGAGGGCAGGCCGCCCCACAATGCCGCTAGGTTTTTTAGCAGCTGCTGCTCTTGGCGAGTAAAACCAGGGGCTTTAGGGTCTTGTTGCTCCACAAGCAAGTAGCCAAAACTCATGGCATAAGCGTGCAGCGTAAAGCGTTGAGGCCGGCCTTGGGGGACGCTTAACTCAGGCGTTGGTGCTGCTTCTTTTGGCTTTGCAGGCGGCTCAGGTGGCGGCGTTTTTTTGGTGCTGCTTAAGCCTTGGCGCACCGCTGCTAAAGGGCTTTCTGTGCCGGTTGTGGTGGCAGGCTGCGCCGCGGTTTGCGCTGCTGCTGTTGGTGCCGGTGCCACTGCGGCTGCTTGGCTAGGCTTCACCCCTAACACTTGGCTACTGATGGCACCTTCGAGCTGCGTTTGTGCAACCCAAGCAGTGAGGCCCAGCTCGCCTAATAAGCGCTGACGCCTAAGTTCCTGCTGTATTTGCTGTTCCTGTGCCATGATATTATTCGTGCCCGTGCTGTTGACGTAGGCGCAAGCTTAACACAATTACGCCCATGACGAGGCCGAAAATAGTGCCATATAAATGGGCGTTTACGTACACAAGTCCGCCAATGCTTTCGAGTAAATACCCCGTATTGTAATGAGGGGTTTGCTCCCAGCCGATGCGCCCCACCAGCACCGCAAAACCGAGGCCATGGAGCCAAGGCTGAGTGCGAAAGCCCGCCACAATGGCAAACATTAGCCAACCATACAGCAATCCCGACAAGCCCACATAGTGGGCCAAAGGCGGGTCAATCCACAACATAGCAGCACTCACCGCGGGCGCACCGAGGAGCAACCAAATCATAAAATGGCGCAAGCGGTACACGTCGGCAAAAAAATAACAGCAAGCCCAAAAACCCAACACATTCATTAAGCCGTGGGTAACATTTAAATGGCCCAAGTGGGCGGTATAAATGCGCCAATATTCGCCCTGATGGATGAGCTCGGTGCTAAATTGCAGCCATGGGTTAAGTGTGCGGCCCACGGCGCTCAGCAAGAGCAAGGCAACGCCAAATAATAAATACCACCTGGTTGAAAGGCTGAGCTGTGGGAACGCCACGGATTCTTCCTTTTTCTTCGCCAATAAAAAACCCCGCTAGGCACGGTGCCATAGCGGGGCTTTAGCATACGCTGCCATAGGTTTTTTGCCTATGGCGGGTGCCGGGGCAGATTACATCATGCCGCCCATGCCACCCATATCAGACATGGCAGCGCCGCTGTTTTCAGCAGGCTTATCTGCAATCATGGCTTCGGTGGTAATCATGAGGCCAGCAATGGATGCAGCTGCTTGCAGTGCAGAACGGGTCACTTTAGCCGGGTCAATAATACCAAGCTCTAGCAAGTCACCGTATTCGCCAGTGGCTGCGTTGTAGCCGTAGCTACCTTCGCCTTCGCGTACTGCTTGTACTACCACAGAGGCTTCTGCGCCTGCGTTAGCAGCGATTTGACGTAGGGGCGCTTCCATAGCACGACGAGCTAGGGCGATACCTACGTTTTGGTCTTCGTTATCGCCAGAAAGTTCGCCGATTTTGCTGAGTGCGCGCACTAATGCCACACCACCACCCGCAACGATACCTTCTTCTACCGCAGCGCGAGTTGCTGCTAGAGCATCATCGACGCGTGCTTTCTTTTCTTTCATTTCCACTTCGGTGGCAGCACCCACTTTAATCACTGCCACACCACCCGCTAGCTTGGCTACACGCTCTTGTAGCTTTTCGCGGTCGTAGTCGGAGGTGGAGTTTTCGATTTCGGCACGGATTTGCTCAACGCGGGCTTCGATATCGGTTTGGTTGCCAGCGCCATCAACGATAACGGTGTTATCTTTGTCGATGTTCACTTTTTTGGCAGAACCAAGGTCTTCTAGGCTTGTGGTTTCTAGATCTAAACCGATTTCTTCAGAAATCACAGTGGCGCCAGTTAGGATAGCAATATCCTGCAACATGGCTTTGCGACGGTCGCCAAAACCGGGGGCTTTGACTGCTGCACACTTGATAATGCCGCGCATGTTGTTAACTACCAAGGTAGCGAGAGCTTCGCCTTCCACATCTTCAGCGATGATAAGCAATGGCTTGCCAGACTTGGCTACACCTTCTAGCACAGGAAGTAGCTCACGGATGTTGGAGATTTTTTTGTCCACCAACAAAATGTGTGGCTCCTCTAGCTCAACCACCATTTTTTCTTGGTTGTTGATGAAGTAAGGGCTTAGGTAACCGCGGTCGAACTGCATACCTTCTACGACTTCGAGCTCGTTTTCGAGGCTAGTGCCCTCTTCCACAGTGATAACACCTTCGTTACCTACTTTTTCCATGGCTTCAGCGATGATTTTACCCACTGAGCTATCGGAGTTTGCAGAAATGGTGCCCACTTGTTCGATGTTTTTGTTGCTTTCGCATGGGATAGCTAGGTTTTGTAGCTCTTCCACCACCGCCGCAACGGCTTTGTCGATACCGCGCTTTAGGTCCATGGGGTTCATGCCCGCAGCAACAGACTTTAAGCCTTCGCTAACAATGGCTTGAGCCAAAACGGTAGCAGTGGTGGTGCCGTCACCGGCCTCGTCGTTAGCCTTGGAGGCGACTTCTTTCACCATTTGCGCACCCATGTTTTCGAACTTGTCTTCAAGCTCGATTTCACGTGCAACGGAAACACCATCTTTGGTGATCAAAGGCGCACCAAAGGATTTATCGAGAACCACGTTGCGGCCTTTGGGCCCAAGGGTAACTTTTACTGCATCGGCTAGGGTGTTCACACCACGTAGCATGCGCTGACGCGCTTCATCACGGAATAGTACTTCTTTCGCCATGAGTTATTTCCTCAAAATTCGGGTTATTGTGGAAAACAGAAAGTGATTAGGCTTCAACAACCGCTAAAATTTCACTTTCATTTAAAATCAGCAACTCTTCGCCGTCGATCTTTACTGCGTTACCTGCATACTGACCAAAAATCACTTGATCACCCACTTTTACGTCGAGGGCGCGTACATCGCCGCTATCAGTGATTTTGCCATTGCCCACTGCTAACACTTCACCACGAGCGGGTTTTTCGGTAGCAGAACCAGGCAGCACGATGCCGCCGGCGCTTTTGGTTTCTTCTTCGGCGCGACGGATTACCACGCGATCATGCAAAGGACGAATTTTCATTGCCTCTGTTCTCCTGTTAAAGGTTTCAGCTACATGGGGCGGTGTGTTGTACCGCCCCCGGTTAAAAAACCTAGCGAGCCATAGCTGCACTAGGTGGAATCTAGTGAGTGCTTTACTTGTCTGTTTTAGCACTCAAAGCATGAGAGTGCTAATCATAATTGGCACTGCCTGTGTGTCAAGCTTAAGCACGGGGGATATATGGGGCAGGAGAATTCTTTTTCAAGAGGGTAACGCAAAATCAGCTATCGGCTTATCATTTTTTAGCAAACCGCTGACATTTTATTTGCTAAATACCATTTACGCTAAGTGCAGCTATACGATTTAAATAGCACTCGATACCCCCCACGCGGCACTCAGTTTTGAGCGCAAGTTAAATGCCTAGCTAGAAATCATAGCAACAGCACCTTATGTGTGCCGCGCTTCTCGCCACATGGAGAGCAAGCCATACCGAGATTTAATTCACCAGGGTTATACCATCTATATACGTAAACACGGATAAGTGGGTACTGCATTATCTATTTCAGTGGCAACAGCCACTTAATCAGTAGCTTCCTGCGTCGGCTGTACAAGCACATAGGGCGGCACCACCACGGCCCATACGGCTTTATCCTCTGCAAGCCACGTTTGTGCTTCATCATCTAATACAGCACGCACGCTTTCTTTTGCCACTAGCGGCTCCATGTAGGCGCTATGGTCTTCAATAATAGCTTTGGCCACTGCTACCAAATCCAATTCTGGCGCCACATACAAGGTGCGCCCCTGCGCAAATTGGCGCTGTAGCTCGCTCCACGCAATGGTGGCGGTTTCTGCATTTAGGCGCAGAGTGAGTTCATCTTGTTCTAAAGCCATGGCAATTACCTGTGATAAAAAAGGCGATGATAGCGCGCTTATGCAAAAACCTCATGCACACATGAAATAAGTGCTCATGCAGAGTATCATAGTGCCCCTTTCAACCTTGGTTATGGATGTTTTAGGCATGACAACACCTCGCAATATTTTGGTTACTAGCGCCCTCCCCTATGCAAATGGCCCCATTCACTTAGGGCACATGTTGGAGCACATTCAAACCGATATTTGGGTGCGCTTCCAAAAAATGCGTGGCGAGAACTGCATTTATGTGTGTGCTGACGATGCCCACGGTGCGGCTATTATGCTTAAAGCCGAAGAGCTTGGCCGCACGCCCGAAGAGCACATCGAGATTGTAAAAGCGGACCATATCAAAGATTTTAGCGAGTTTTTGATTGGCTACGATAATTACTACACCACTCACAGCGAAGAAAACCGTGAGCTTTCAGAAATGATTTACCTGCGCAACCGCGATGCAGGACATATCAAAGAAAAGGAAATCACACAGCTTTACGATGAAGAAAAGAAAATGTTTTTGGCCGACCGTTTTGTTAAGGGCAACTGCCCTAACTGTGATGCGGCGGGCCAATACGGCGACAACTGTGAAGTGTGTGGTGCCACCTATAATGCCAACGAGCTAAAAAACCCCGTTTCCACCGTGAGCGGCAAAACACCCATCGAAAAGAAAAACACACAGCTGTTTTTTGACTTACCCCAATTCACTGAGTTTTTACGTGAGTGGACCAAGAGCGGCACACTGCAACCGAGCGTGGCCAACAAACTCAATGAATGGATTGAAGATGGCCTGCAGCCGTGGGACATCAGCCGTGAGGCGCCCTACTTTGGGTTTGAAATTCCTGATCAGCCTGGCAAATATTTTTATGTGTGGTTGGATGCGCCCGTGGGTTATATGGCGAGTTTTAAGCACTATTGCGACAACCACGAAGGTGTGAACTTTGATGATTTTTGGAACAAGGATTCCACCGCCGAGTTGTACCACTTTATTGGCAAAGACATTATCAACTTCCACGGTTTGTTCTGGCCTGCCATGCTCAATGGCGCCGAGTTGCGTTTGCCCAACGGCGTATTTGTGCATGGGTTCGTCACGGTGAACGGCGAAAAAATGTCCAAATCCCGTGGTAACTTTATTCAAGCCCGCACTTATTTAGAACATTTGAACCCTGAGTATTTGCGCTATTATTTTGCTGCCAAGCTCACCGCTGGTGTGGATGACTTAGACCTAAGCCTTGAAGATTTTATGCAGCGCGTAAACTCCGATGTGGTCGGCAAAGTGGTCAATATTGCTAGCCGCACCGCCAACTTTGTGCATAAAAACGCCAATGGCTTATTGGGCGACACCTTTGATAACCCTGCGTTAGTAAAAGAAGCCCAGGCTGCGGCATCGAGCATTGCCGAAGCCTATGAGAATCGTGAATTTGGTCGCGCCATGCGCTTGATTATGGCCATTGCGGATAACGCTAACCAATATATTAACGACCAAGCGCCGTGGAAACTTGCCAAAGAAGAAGGGCAAGAAGCCAAGGTGCAAGCGGTGTGCACCACTGCGCTGAACGTATTCCGTTTGTTGGTGCTTTACCTGAAGCCGGTACTCCCTGAACTCGCTGAAAAATCAGAGGCTTTCTTGAATGTGGCGCCGCTCACCTGGGCAGACACAGAGAGCACCCTCGAAAACCATCAGCTCAACCCCTTTAAGCCCTTGATGCAACGAGTGGATAAAAAGCATATCGACGCCATGATGGCCGCTGCTCAAGCCGATGCCGAGGACGCTGAAGAAAAAGCACCAGCGCAGGAAGATAACGCTCAAGAGGATTACATCAGCATTGATGATTTCTTAAAAGTGCAGCTGCGTGTGGCGCGCATTAAAAAAGCCAGCCATGTGGAAGGTGCCGATAAGCTCTTACAGCTCACGCTAGATGTGGGCGAGCTGGGCGAGCGCAATGTGTTTGCGGGTATTAAGGCACGCTATAGCCCCGAGGAGCTAGAAGGCCGCCTTACGGTAATGGTGGCTAACTTGGCGCCGCGCAAAATGAAATTTGGTGTTTCTGAAGGCATGATTTTAGCCGCAGGCCCCGGTGGCGATGACATCCACCTATTAAGCCCCGATGAGGGTGCCAAACCCGGCATGGAAGTGCGGTAATGGCTAAGGCACTGCGCGTGCTCGCCGGCCCCACCGCTTACGAGCACATTAAACAGCACGGTTTACAGCAAGAACACATTAGCGCCATGGTGGGCGCCAGTGGTGGGCCCAAGTGGCTGAGTTTTGCCAAGCTCGATGAGTACCTGTTTGGTGAGTACTTTGCTGAACGGCCCGAGCCGCTGCACGTGGTGGGCAGCTCAGCCGGTGCTTGGCGTTTTGCTTGTTTTGCACAAGAGAACCCCGCTCAAGCCTCGCGGGATTTTGCCCATGCGTATCAGCATATTTGCTACCCCAAGGGCATGAGCCATCAAGAAATCACCACCCACACCCGCGGTTTGCTGGATGTGATTTTCAGCCACAAAAACAGCGCCGAATACGCCGCTAACAACAGCAAAATTAAGCTGCACATTGTGGCAGCGCGCGCTAAGCACCTTAATGGCGCGACTAGCCGTGCGGCACAAACCACTGGCTTAGTAAGTGCAGCCTTAGCGAACAGTGTATCGCGCCATTTGTTAGGCTATTTTTTTGAGCGCACTGTTTTCCAACCTCAAGGCGAGCCTGGGCCTTTTAATCAATGGCCCACTCTGCCCACACAAATCGCCGCGCTGACAGCAGATAACATTCGTCAAGCGGTGGTGGCTTCTGGCGCCATTCCTTTAGTACTTGAGGGTGTGCGGGATATTCCGCACACCAAGCCAGGTATTTACTACGATGGCGGCATTACGGATTACCACTTTGATATTCCCTTTGCTCAAGAAGGCTTAGTGCTGTATCCCCATTTTTACTCTCACATCACACCGGGGTGGTTTGATAAAGCGATTAAATGGCGCAAGCCTAACCCCAAGCATTATCACAATGTGGTGATGCTATGCCCTAGCGAGGCATGGCTTGAAAGCCTGCCCTTAAAGCGTATTCCTGATCGTCATGATTTTGTGAATATGGATGATAAAACACGCATTGCCGCGTGGGGCGAAACCATGGCGCGTTCTGCAGAATTGGTGGAAGAGTTTATCCAGCTTTGTGAGGGTGACCTCTCTGCCTTAGAACGAGTTCAAACTTGGCGCTAATTGTAGCGCCTTTTCATAATTTTTATCCCTCCACCCCTTGTATTCACTTGCTTTGCCCTCATTGCTAATTACTATCACAGCAAAAGGATGAAACCTGTGGTGCAACAAGGCATTATGCCTAGTTGCTTTGGCTGTTTAGCATTTGCTGCGAGGAGCAACTAAGCCGCCATCAGCATCGATAGGCTATAACAATCGGCTTGATAAAATCAATAAGCTTAACTTATAGCTCGCTACATCCTACTATAGACCCTGAACCTTACAACACTATTTAGGAGCGACTTATGTCTTTAATTAATACAGAGGTTAAGCCCTTTAACGCTACCGCCTTCAAAAACGGCGAATTCATCGAAGTTTCTGAACAAGACCTTAAAGGTAAGTGGTCTGTGGTATTTTTCTACCCTGCAGACTTCACCTTTGTGTGTCCCACTGAGCTAGAAGACTTAGCGGATCACTACGAAGAGTTCCAAAAGCTAGGCGTAGAAGTATACGGCGTGTCCACTGACACTCACTTTGCGCACAAAGCATGGCACGACACTTCAGAAGCGATTGGCAAAGTTAAATACCCACTTATCGGTGACCCAACGCACACCCTATCTCGCAACTTCGAAGTACTCATCGAAGCCGATGGTATTGCTGAGCGCGGCACCTTTGTGATCAACCCTGAAGGCGAGATCAAAATCATTGAGCTACACGACGGTGGTATTGGTCGTGACGCCAGCGAGCTACTGCGCAAAGTAAAAGCGGCACAGTACGTGGCAAACAACCCGGGCGAAGTTTGCCCTGCAAAATGGAAAGAAGGCGAAGCAACCCTTAAGCCTTCTTTAGATCTCGTAGGCAAAATCTAAGTACTACTTGATCATCCGCTGGAGCCCACAAGGCTCCAGCCCCTCCTTCCTCGCACTCATGGAGAATTCTTATGTTAGATGCTGATTTAAAAGCCCAATTACAAGCTTACATGGAGCGCATTACGGTTCCTTTTGAGATCGTGGCTACTCTGGACGACGGTGAAAAATCTGCTGAGCTAAAAGCGCTATTAGTAGAAATCGCTGGCATGTCTGAGCACATCACGCTCCGTGAAGATGGCGATAATGATCGCAAACCCTCATTCCAAATCACCCGCCCCAATGGTGAGCAGCAGCTCTTTTTTGCGGGCATCCCACTAGGCCACGAATTCACGTCTTTGGTACTGGCCCTTTTACAGGTGGGTGGCCACCCTTCGCGTTTGAGCGACGAGGTTATCGAACAAATTCAACAGCTTGAAGGCGAGTTTCATTTTGAGACCTTTTATTCGCTTTCTTGCCAAAACTGCCCCGATGTGGTGCAAGCGCTCAACCTAATGGCGGTGCTAAACCCCAATATTCGTCACGACGCCATTGATGGTGCCTTATTCCAGGATGAAGTGGAAAGCCGCCAAGTGATGTCGGTGCCGAGCGTCTTTTTAAATGGCGAATCCTTTGCCTCTGGCCGCATGGGCGTGGAAGAAATTTTAGCCAAAATCGACACGGGTGCCGCTGATCGCGCCGCCGCCAACATGAAAGAGAAAGATCCTTTTGATGTGTTGGTAGTGGGTGGTGGCCCCGCGGGTGCTGCCGCAGCTATTTATGCCGTGCGCAAAGGTTTTAGCACCGGTGTTGCCGCGCAACGCTTTGGCGGCCAAGTGCTAGACACTTCCGCTATTGAAAACTTTATTTCCGTTAGCGCCACCGAAGGCCCACGCCTTGCTGCAGAACTTGAAGAGCACGTGCGCGATTACGATGTGGACATTATGAATCTGCAAACCGCGAGCAAATTGATCCCAGCAGCAGAGGCCGGCGGTTTGCACGAAGTACAATTTGAGTCTGGCGCTAGCTTAAAAGCGAAATCCCTAGTGCTTGCCACCGGTGCCCGCTGGCGCAACGTTAATGTGCCCGGCGAGCAAGAATACCGCAACAAGGGCGTGGCTTACTGTCCCCACTGCGATGCCCCCTTGTTTAAGGGTAAAAAAGTTGCCGTGATTGGTGGCGGTAACTCAGGCGTTGAAGCCGCCATTGATTTAGCCAACATTGTGGAACACGTAACGCTGCTGGAATTCGACACCCAGCTGCGCGCCGATGAAGTGTTGCAGAAAAAGCTACGCTCCATGGCCAACGTGACCATTCACACCAATGCCCAAACCACCGAAATCACTGGTGACGGCGAACGCGTTAACGGCTTAATCTTCAAAGACCGTGAAACCAACGAAGAGCACACCGTAGAACTCGCCGGCGTCTTCGTGCAAATCGGCCTAGTTCCCAACACCGATTGGCTCAAAGACACAGTGGAACTCAGCCCCCACGGCGAAATCGTGATTGACGCCCGCGGCGCAACCTCGGTACCCGGCATCTTTGCCGCCGGCGACGTCACCACAGTGCCCTACAAGCAAATTGTGATCGCCATGGGTGCCGGCGCCACCGCGGCGCTGAGTGCGTTTGATTATATTATTCGTGGGGCCTAGAAGATGCGGGGCGCCTGGCCTTGCCCTTACACCGGGCGGGTGGGTTGCCCTAGTGCCAGGCGGCACCACACAACGGGTTCTAAATTAACTTCACCGCAAGCACGCACTGCGATTACGCGGAACCGCGTAGGTTCCCGCTACCGAGAGTTCTTAATATCCACTGTGCCAAGCAAGCTTGCATAAATGATTTCCTTCAGCGAAACCCATGCTGAAGGAAACCATTTATTCCAGCCTATTTATCCTAGCCTCTAAGAGAAATCGGGTGCGGGTGGGGTATGTGGAAGACAGGTTTGGTACGAGATTGTTGTTTACAGCATAAAGCTAAGCTCTTGCGTAAGTCTCGCTTAGTGGCACCCATATTTCCCCCATTTCAACCAATCTAATTTGCCTTAGAGCCACCAGTGGTGGGCGCAAAAAAATCACTCATCCTAGTCTCTAAGAGAAATCGAGTGCTCGCGGGGTATGAGAAAGATTGGTTTTGTGCGAGGTTGTTGTTTCAAGTTCGTAG
The DNA here is from genome assembly GCA_027324795.1 of Alcanivoracaceae bacterium. Classification (GTDB taxonomy): domain Bacteria; phylum Pseudomonadota; class Gammaproteobacteria; order Pseudomonadales; family Alcanivoracaceae; genus CALEAR01. Next base: position 135 of record DAHVSB010000052.1, on the reverse strand, counting down.
CTGCTTTTATACGAAGCGCCTACTTAGTGGCACCCATATCCCCCCATTTCCACCAACCCGATTTATCTTAGAGCCACCGATGGTAGGCACGGAGAAACCACTATTTCTTTTGCGTGCTCTTCCGCAAAAAAATAG
>DAHVSB010000051.1 GCA_027324795.1 Alcanivoracaceae bacterium | reverse complement strand
CCGCGCATTGCCAAATGCGCGCGAAGACTACCATAGCTATTTTGTGAAGCACATGTTTTTTTGTAGACTTGATACCATCTTTTATTTTTAAAAGCACTATAGTAGCAGCCACTTAAATTAGCGAAGTAAAAACTCGTTTTCTCTTATTTGACCTTAGTTCATCAAGACGTTATCCAATTATGGTAGTATCTAACTCTTGCCCTTGTGGCAACCTGTTAAAACAGGCAATATCTTTTCTCACAACTTTCACACTCAAGGTGTCGAACAAGCCATGCTTGATAGAATAAAAAGAAACTCGCAAGACATTGACGCTTTTTTAGCTCATTGTCATAAGCGCGTTTACCACGCCAAAAGTACCATTATTTACGCCGGTGATACTTCTGACGCACTGTATTACATCATAAAAGGATCTGTATCCGTCATCATCGAGGATGAGGACGGCCGTGAGATGATCATGGCTTACCTTAATGCTGGTGATTTCTTCGGCGAAATGGGTTTATTTGAAGAAAACCCAAGTCGTACCGCTTGGGTAAAAGCCCGCACAGAGTGCGAAGTCGCTGAAATCAGCTACAGCAAATTTAAGCAAATTACAGAGAATGAACCTCGCTTGCTCTACACTGTATTTGAGCAAATTGTTAGCCGTTTACGGGCTACCACGCAAAAAGTGGGCGATTTGGCTTTCTTGGATGTTACAGGCCGCGTTGCCGGTACATTAATAGAACTGTGCAAACAGCCCGACGCCATGACCCACCCCGACGGCATGCAAATCAAGATTACGCGCCAAGAAATAGGAAGAATCGTAGGATGCTCACGAGAAATGGTAGGCCGTGTGCTAAAAAATCTTGAAGAGCAAGGTTTGGTATCAGTTAAAGGAAAAACCATGGTGGTGTTCGGCACACGCTAAGTGCCGAACTACCGCTGATTCAATTATATTCTGGCGAACATACCATGCGGCATCTAATCGCGTTCAAAAGCAAGATCTATTTATCGCTTATCATTTTTACGCTAGCATCCTTTTTCCTTCTCCGTATTGCATTACTGCTGAGCAACATAGACTATTTTTCTTTAAGTGCCTCGCAGATCCTATTTGCGCTTATATACGGTATGCGTTTTGACGTAGCCATAATTACACTACTTGCTGCCCCTTTTATTCTTGCTAGCATATTGCCCTTTAAATTCGCTGAAACTCTACGATGGCAAGCCTTGTGTGCTTGGCTATGTTGCGTAGCTCTTCTTATCGCACTCACCATTGGCGCAGCTGATTTTGCGTTTTTTGCTGATATGCACCGCCATATCACCACCGAAACAACCCAAATTGGATCTGATTGGCCCATGCTGCTTGATATTGCATGGCAGTCTCGACGTCCCGAAACGCTTGCATATACCATTGCATTAATACTATTAGTGTTCGCTTGGCATCTCTTTATTATCAAAAAGCTACCCCGTGGCCTTAAACAAACAGCGACTCATCCACAGCGTTGGACTAGCTTCTTTCTTATTCTTATTTGCTGTGTTTTCTCAATACGCGGATTCATGTTTAACGGCAAACCCATCAGCACAGCTGATGCCTACCATGCAGGTCCTGAAGCCGCTGCCCAATTAGCACTTAACGGCGCTTTTAGCGCTATTCGAAGTGGCTTCGACAAGCAAAATAAAGTGCTCAATTTTGTCCCGCAGCATAGTATTAGTGATTACAGCATTGTTGCTGATGTGGACCCCAAACACTTATTTTTCAAACAGTTTGCTGATAACGTCCCTAGCCAACACAATGTCATAGTATTTCTGCTTGAAAGTTGGAGCCAAGCCTACATAGACAGCCTTTCTAACAGTAACTACGGTGCCACCCCCTTCTTTGACTCTATCGTTGAAAACAGTCTTGTTTTTGAGCAAGCCTACGCTGCAGCGCAGCGTAGCATACAGGGTGTGCAGGCTGTACTAACAAGCATACCTGTGCTACCAGAGCAGCCAGCCTTAGGGGATGGCCTTGAGCTAATTAGCATGCCGCGCATCGGGTATATGAGCTCCGCCTATGGCTATCACAACATCATGGTGCAATCCTCTAACCGCCGGTCCTTCCACTTAGATGCCATTGCTAATGCGCTAGGGTTTGATGAGTACTATGGCAAGCAAGACATTCCGCTGCTTAAAAAGTACCCACAAGATATCCCTCGCTTCGGCTGGGATTACGATACGTTGCAGTTTTTTAAAACACGACTAGATCAGGCGCATCGACGCAACAAACCTTTTTTTGGGTTCGTCTTTACTGGCACCACCCATGAGCCATTTCCTAACCCCGGCAAAGAATTTTTACTCTATCCTCATAACCCACAAACTGAGCTCGGTTTTTTAAACACGCTACGCTATGCCGACTGGTCTCTCGAGCAGTTTATGCTGAGCGCAGAATCTGAGCCTTGGTTCAATGACACTATTTTTATTTTTGTGGCCGACCATACCATGCGCGCAACCCATACCGCCGACCCACGCCAGCTTTTTAGGATTCCTTTGGTTATTTACTCACCAGCACACATAGCGCCAAAGCGCGATAACCGCATTGCCTCGCAATACGATATCTTGCCTACCATTATCGATCTTATGGGCATCAACACTCCCTTCACCGCCTTTGGCGACTCATTACTTAGGGAAGACCCGCATCCTGAAGCTTGGGTGCTGCAAGGAAACTTAATGGGGCTAATTCACCCTAAAGGTATGCTTAGACACAATGAGAGAAGTCCCGTTGATTACTATCCCTCAACAAGCATTAGTGATGAGCATGCAACGCAATCATTTTTGGAGAAACGCCTGCAACTGATATATCAGGTTGCTTCAGAGCGCATAAGCCAAAACAAGTGGAACTACACGAGGCTAAGCACTCACCAAACTGCTCCGTAAGCATCCACAATAACTTGGCTCCATTGATCCGCTTTATCAGCGTCTAATTTAACCAAGGCTCGATGCAAACGGTTTAAATTAGCGCGGCATCGCAACGGGTCTAACGCTGTTTTAAATAATCTGCACCGATCAAAGTCCAACAAAAAAACTTCTTCGGTGATGGGATTCACAACAATATTTCTTGGGTTTAAATCCACATGGTATAACCCAGCTTGATGGAAGCGACGGATAGTTTTACCGACTTGCTGTAAAGCCACCACAGGTAACTCCGAAATGACTTCTGCTAGAGGAACCACATCAGGCAATCGCGCAGTGATTAAATCCGCCTGATACCAAACGCCTTTACGCACCACCTGAGCGGCCACAGGCATAGGTACAGGTAGGCCAAGGCGCCAAAGCTCAGCAAGCAAATGCATTTCTTGCCATGGGCGAGTCCGCGACAGACCCGTCCATAAATAAAGGTCCTTAAGCACTCGCCCAATTAAGCCCCCGCGGTGATAATGGCGCAACACAAGCTGCTGCTGCGGGCCTTGCACAAAACAACTGGTGCCTCTCCCAGGGGCACCGCCAAGTAATAAACCGCGCTGCTCCCAATACTGAGGGGTAAACCAAGCCTTCTCGATTTGTGAGGCAGTAGAGACGTCATATAGAATGCGGTAACCTGAGCCTTGTTTTTCTTGGAATTTTATCATGGGACTAACTTCTCACCCTGCTCCAACAATTTGTATTTTACGTCTCTCCGCGCTGGGAGACTGCTGTAATATGGTGCCAACTTTGCGGGTGCTCCAACGCAATTGGCCACAAGCTCACATTACCTGGATTATAGGAAAAGCAGAGCACAGTTTACTTGGCGATATCCCTGGGGTCGAATTTATCGTTTACGATAAAAAATCTGGCCTAAAAGGCATGCTAGCACTGAAACGCCAACTCCGTGGTCGCCAGTTCGATATTTTATTGCACATGCAGGCCGCTTTCCGCGCTAGCGTTTTATCATTATTTATCCCTGCCAAACGCCGCATTGGTTTCGATAAAGGGCGAGCCAAGGATTTTCAGCAACTCTTCGCGCGTGAATACATCCCCAGCAACCCCAACAGCCATGTTGCTGAAGGTTATCTCGATTTTGCGCGATATTTAGGCGCCGAAGACACAGCGCCTGAATGGAATATACCTATCCCTCTTGCGGATGAACAAACGGCGCAACAACTCACTACTGCAAAACAGCCATACTTATTGCTAAGCCCTTGCTCAAGCAACCGTGCCCGCAACTGGCGCAATTGGTCCGTAGAGGGTTACGCCGCCGTTGTTCAGTATGCTTATGAGAAATATGGTTTGCACACCGTGATTACTGGCGGCAACAGTGATGAAGAGCTGCACTATGGCGACTCTCTTGCCAAACACAGCCCCGACGCAACACTTAATCTCGTAGGAAAGACCTCACTAAAAGAGCTACTGGCCTTGGTCAAGCACTCACAAGCGGTGATTGCTCCAGACTCGGGTCCCGTGCATATGGCGGTGGCTTTTCAAAAGCCTGCTATTGGCCTTTATGTTACCTCCGATCCAGCACGCTCGGGGCCTTGGCGTCAATCTCAATGGGTGGTGAACTATTATCCGCAAGCTCTCAAAAAATATCTCAACAAAACCCCTGATCAGGTTAGCTTTGGCCAACGGGTACGCGACCCAGACGCTATGAACATTATCCCTATCGAAGCCGTCACTAAAAAAATTGACCTGCTAATGCAGCATAACCATAACAAGGACAACGCATGAAAATAGATTTTCCTGCTCTTAATCGAGTGAATATACTAGTGCTTGGTGACATCATGCTCGACCGATATTGGCATGGGAAGGTAAATCGCATTTCCCCCGAAGCTCCAGTACCAGTAGTGAATATTTCTAGCACTGAAGATCGGCTGGGTGCGGCTGCGAACGTAGCTTTTAATATCACGCAGCTTGGCGCCAAAGCAATACTCCACGGCCTTATAGGCCATGATGACAACGGGGATGCCCTCCTCAGCCTCGTCAACAGCCAAGGCATCCAACAACATATTACCCGTACCCATTTAGCGCCTACCATCACCAAGCTAAGGGTACTTGGCGCCTCGCAACAACTGATGCGGATGGACTTTGAGGAAACCTTTTCTTCTGCCGACCACACCGCTTTACTCAGCCGCTTCACTAACGCGCTTAGCAATTGCCACGCAGTGGTGATTTCAGATTATGCCAAGGGCACAGTTAGCAAGGTAGAAGATTTTATTGCTGCCGCCCGTGAACACGGTATTCCAGTTCTTGTGGATCCCAAAGGGACAGATTATACAAAATACCGTAACGCTACTTTAATTACTCCAAACTTGGCCGAGTTTGAAGCAGTAGTTGGCGCTTGTGCCGATGAAAAGGACATTGTTCGCAAAGGCGAATTGCTTAGAGAAGAATTAAACTTAGAGGCCCTACTCATCACCCGCAGTGAAAAAGGCATGACACTACTTGAAAAAAACCAACCGGCGCTGCATTTGCCCACGCAAGCTCGCGAAGTTTATGATGTGACAGGTGCCGGCGATACGGTGATTAGTGCCTTATCCTTGGGTGTTGCATCAAACCATGCTTTGCGTGATGCTGCTCAATTAGCCAACCTTGCCGCGGGTATAGTCGTTGGCAAACGTGGCACTGCCACCACGAATTTGGCAGAGTTATATGAAGCGGTAAACCAAAGCCAGCGCATCTCTGGGGTTCTCACCGAGAAAGAAGCCATCATACAGCTTCAAGAAGCTCAGAAAAAAGGCGAAAGCGTGGTAATGACCAATGGCTGCTTTGATATTTTACATGCTGGCCACGTGGCCTACCTTAACGAGGCCAAAAAGCTTGGGCAACGTTTAATTGTTGCAGTCAATAGCGACGATTCCGTTAGGCGCTTAAAAGGCGATGGCCGCCCCATCAACGCAGCTCAAGAACGCATGGCGGTGCTAGCTGGGCTTGCCGCAGTGGATTGGGTGGTGGAATTTAGTGAAGATACGCCGCAGCGGCTAATAGAAGCCCTCACTCCAGACGTACTAGTTAAGGGCGGCGATTACACTGTGGATCAAATCGCTGGAGCAGAGCATGTATTATCACAGGGCGGCGAAGTAAAAGTGCTTCAATTTGTAGAGGGAATTTCCACCACCGCTATTGTTAATCAAATTCGCCAAACCAATACCAATTAACTGTTAGGAAAAAATCTCATGTTACTTAGAACAAGCATCACAGCGTTTACCCTGCTCTTAGCGAGCGCACAAGTTATGGCAGACAAGGTCTCTACCTTTGTACTTGAGCCCACCCACACCCAAGTTCGCTTCCAATGGGACCATTTTGGCTTCTCGGTACCTGGCGCTAACTTTGATACCGTAGAAGGTGAAATTCGCGTTAATGAAACTCATCCAGACAAGTCGAGTGTGGCCATTAGCATCCCCGTCCAAAGCCTTCACACCCATGTTCCCGCTCTAGACGAGCATTTGCTCACCGACAAAGCGTTTTTTCAACCTGACAAATATCCCAATATCACTTACGTCAGCACCAAAATTAGCAACTTGGATGTTGAAGATAAAAGCTTTGAGCTAGAAGGTGAAATTACCATTAACGGTATCACCAAGCCCGCCACCCTCGATGCGCAAATCACCAAAATAGGTCCTCATCCCATGTGGAATAATACGCGCGCCATTGGCGTTAATGCTACCACCACACTTTTACGCTCAGACTTCAAGATGGATGCCCACGCACCTTATGTGAGCGATGAACTAACGGTTACTATCACGTTAGAAGCAATCGAAAAAGAAGGGTATCTAAAGGCCCTAGAAGATCAATAACAAAAAAGCCTGGACGCGAATTGGCGTCCAGGCTTTTCTATAACGCCGCCAAGCTTCCTCAGCAGGTACAACAGTTACACTAGCGTTTTAGACAACGTCTTCAAGCCACGACGAATGCCTTGCGTTAAGCCAAATCCCACCACAGGCGCAATGAGCGGTAGCTTACCGTCAAAATTGATAGTGTAGTGCAAGCGCGAACCTTGAGGAGTAGAGGAAAACCGCATTACGCCAATATGGTTTTTAAGCGGAGTAAAACCACCGCTAATACGGTACTCCACACGCTCGTTGGGTTGGTTCAGCGTAACTGTCTCTTCAAAGCTAGGCACCAAAGGCAGAGATAACTTACGCACTGACCCTAAACCATTAGGCATATCGCTGCCTTCTTTGATGCGCGTTACTTTTGCAGGCGCAAATATAATGCTTAAGTTTTCGTGCACTGTTAAATAGTCGTATAGCTGCTCCACTGAGCAGGAAAAATCTTGAACCAAATCCACTGTGGCCATAGGGCTTCCTTTGTTAATTTTGTGATGGGTAGAATAAGCGGCTGAGCTCTTTGCCTGGCTCGGGCGCGCGCATAAAGGCCTCACCCACTAAAAAACCATGCACTTGGTTTTTTTGCATTAAAGCCACATCCTCTGGCGTTAGGATGCCGCTTTCAGTGACCAAAAAATGCTCCTCGGGAACCATTGGCAACAAACTTAGCGTTGTGTCTAAGGATACCTCAAAGGTGTGCAAGTCGCGGTTATTAATGCCAAGTAATGGCGCCCCTAAAGCCAAGGCGCGCTGCATTTCTTCAGCGGTATGCACCTCTACCAACACATCCAAACCTGCTTCATTGGCCGTGTGGTAAAGCTGCTGCATTAGCTCATCTGACAGTGCCGCAACTATTAACAGCACAGCATCAGCGCCAATGGCTCTGGCTTCCCAAACTTGATATTCATCTATGGTGAAATCCTTACGCAGCACGGGCAAACCACAGGCTGCTTTGGCTGCTTTAAGATAACTATCCGCACCTTGAAAAAAATCCACATCCGTAAGCACTGATAGCGCAGCAGCACCGCCCTGCTCATAACTTTTTGCAATATCGGCGGGATGAAAGTCCGCGCGTATTATCCCCTTTGAAGGAGATGCTTTTTTAATTTCAGCGATCACTGCAGCTTTCCCAGCAGCAACTTTCTTCTGAAGCGCAGCATAAAAACCCCGCGGCTGTGGGCTAGCTAAGGCTTCAGCCTTCACTTCGGCTAAAGACTTCTTCTCCTTTAGCGCGACCACCTCTTCCTGCTTGCGAATTAAAATACGATCGAGCACAGTGCCCGTGGTCTGCACACTCATGCTTCACCCTTTATCAACTGTTGTGTATAAGCAGCCACTTGCTCCATGCGCTTAGCTGCCTCTCCGTTATTAATCACTTTGCTCGCCTGCTCCACACCCTCTTGCAGTGTACTTGCGATTCCCGCCACATAAATAGCAGCCCCTGCATTTAGCGCTACCATATCAGCAGCTTTATTGGCATGGGGGTGCTTGCGCTCGGTAAAAACATCGCGGATCAAGTCCAGCGAAGCGGATGGGTCCTTCACATCCAGCCCAACTAGCGACGCAGACTGAATACCCACATCCTCGGGCGCCAGCAAATATTCACTAAGCTCGCCGTCTTTCACTTCCACCACACGGGTGCGCGACGCCACGCTAATTTCATCGAGACCATCCATACCATGAACCACCATCACTTGCTCAGCTCCTAAGCGCGCCAGCACCTGTGCTAGCGGACGACATAAACGCTCTGAGAATACTCCCACCACTTGGCGCTTGACGCCTGCTGGGTTTGTCAGTGGCCCTAAAATATTAAACAGAGTACGCAGGCCTAACTCATGGCGCGGACCTGCCGCATAGCGCATGGCACCATGGTGGTTGGGTGCAAACATAAAACCCACGCCTGCATTTTTAATTGAATCGGCAATTTGCTCGGGGTTAAGCTCAATAGCGATACCTGCTGCTTCTAACAAATCAGCTGAGCCGCTTTTAGAACTCACTGAACGCCCACCATGTTTAGCCACATGAGCGCCTGCCGCAGCGGCCACAAATGCTGAGGCACTGGACACATTGAATATCCCCGCCTCATCTCCGCCCGTACCAACGATGTCGACCAAGTAAGGAATGGAGTCCACCTTCACTGGCACCATCAGCTCGCGCATCACTTCAACCGCACCGGTAATTTCATCAATGGACTCGCTTTTCATGCGCAGCCCCATTAAAAATGCCCCTATTTGTGCTTGCGTGGCTTCGCCGGTCATGATTTGGCGCATTACGCTCTGCATTTCTTCGCGCTCCAAATCAATATTAAGCACGATGCGAGCCAATGCTTGTTTTATATCCATTATTAGTCCTTACTTTTTCTTACTGCAGATACACTCGGCTGGTCTGGCGTTAGCCCACGCAGAACCATATTAACGGCAGCAAACAAGGCGCGCCCTTTGTTTAGCGTCTCTTGCCATTCGTTTTCGGCCACCGAATCGGCCACCACACCCGCGCCCGCCTGAATATACAAGCGCTTATCTTTGATAATGCCTGTGCGGATAGCAATGGCTTGGTCCATACCCCCATTAAAGCCCATATAGCCAATAGCTCCCCCATAGATACCGCGCTTAACGGGCTCCACCTGATTAATTAGCTGCATAGCCCTTGGTTTGGGTGAGCCGCTGAGTGTACCTGCTGGCAAAGTTACACCAAGCACATCAAACAAATCACAATCGTCACGTAAGCGCCCTGAAACGTTTGAAACCAGGTGCATCACATGTGAATAACGTTCCACCACCATGCGATCTGTCACTGCAACAGAGTCAGGTTCAGCAAGCTTATTAATATCTTCTATGCCCAACTCTATCAGCATCTCATGCTCGCTTACCTCTTTAGGATCAGCAAGTAGCTCCTGCTCAAGGGCTAAATCTTCTTCTTGAGTTTTACCCCGTGGTCTTGTGCCCGCAATAGGCCGGACCGTGACAACGCCTTGCTCCACCCGCGATAAAATTTCAGGTGATGAGCCCGCAATATAAAAATCTTCAAGATCCAAGAAGTACATATAAGGCGATGGGTTCAAATGGCGAAGTGCACGATAAAGGCTCATTGGCTCTGCGTTGAATGGCACAGACATACGTTGCGATGGCACCACTTGCTCAACTTCTCCGCGTGCAATCTCGTGTTTCAACTGCTCAACCGCGGCTTTAAACGCATCTCGGGGAAACTCAGAAACGAACGCAGACTCATCAAGCGGCTCGCCTAAAAAGGGTGCTTCTTGTGCAGGCAGAGGATTGTGCAGCTGTTGTTGTAGCTGATCTAAGCGCTGATTAGCCAAGGACAAAGCCCCCTCAGCATCAGGGTCCACAAGCACAATTAAAAACAAGCTACCGCGCAAATTATCAAATACCACGACCTCTTCAGAACGCATGAGCAAAATATCCGGCACCCCTAGCGTGTCATCCGCTGCTGCTAAATTCAGCTCTGGCATAAAATAAGTGGCGCTATCGTAACTAAAGTACCCCACAAGCCCACCATTAAACCGCGGCAAGCCTTCAATTTCTGGGCTTGAAAAGCAACGACGATAGGCCTCAATAAAAGTCAGAGGGCAATCGCAATTCTGAATCCTTTCTTTACCGTTTTGAATCAGAGACACACGCCCATGCCGTACACTAAGCACCTCTTTAGCAGGGAGCCCAATAATAGAATAGCGTCCTCGCTGCTCGCCACCTTGTACTGATTCGAACAAATAACTAAAGGGGCCTTTGGCGAGTTTTTGATAAGCAGAAACAGGAGTGTCAAGATCCGCTAATACTTCGCGCACGACAGGTACGCGCGCATAACCTTCAGCGGCATAATAGGAAAGTTGTTCTGGCGACATAAGATTTCTCACAGATAAGAAGATAAAAAACGGCCGTGGGCCACCAAGCAAGCCTTACAACAAAGGCAACTTGAGCTTCACCATCGCCAACGGGCGGGTAGCACCAAAAAAAAGCCTGTTCTATTTACTCTTATCTGTGATGGTTGCACAGAGCCAACCTCTTACACGAAAATAAAAAATAATTGTAACCACAAGCAGCTGCCATGACCAGTGTCTAACGCTGCATCTCATGATTTTTACAGCAAAATTAAATTAACGCATCACGCATTTTTTGCACAACAGCGGCATAATCCGGTTGACCAAAAATAGCGGAACCCGCCACAAAAGTATCAGCTCCTGCTGCGGCAATCTCGGCGATATTGTCGGGCGTTATGCCCCCATCCACCTCTAAGCGAATATTACGGCCGCTATTATCAATTAGCTCTCGCACTTGGCGAATTTTCTCAAGCGTAGTGGGAATAAAGCGTTGCCCACCAAACCCAGGATTCACCGACATCAGTAAAATAATATCTAGCTTATCCATAACAAATTCGAGCAGCGCGGGAGGCGTTGCCGGATTAAGCACCAACCCTGCTTGGCAGCCTGCATCTTTAATAAGTTGTAACGAGCGGTCCACATGGGTACTGGCATCTGGGTGAAACGTAATAATGCTCGCACCTGCTTCTGCAAAACGTCCAATAAGTTCGTCCACAGGCTGCACCATAAGATGCACATCAATAGGAGCGCTAATGCCGTAATCACGCAAGGCTCTGCAAACCATGGGGCCAAAGGTCAGATTAGGCACATAGTGATTATCCATCACATCAAAATGAATCACATCAGCTCCAGCTTCCAGAACAGCCTGCGACTCTTCGCCTAAACGCGCCATATCCGCAGCCAAAATAGACGGCGCTATCCAATACTCTTGCTTAGCCAAGCGTATTCTCCTCTAGTGTTCGAGCAGCCCAGAGCTGCTCATCCAATGCCTGTAAACGTTCGGGAGTACCGATATCCCACCAGTGCCCCTTATGATGTTCTCCTGATACCTTTCCATCGCTCATGGCTTGCCGCAACACAGCACCAAGCTTATTTTCGTGAGCACCGTACTCCCAGAAAAGCTGTGGATGATAACAGCCTATGCCAGCAAATGTTAATGTGCCGACCACTGCTTCCTGTTTAACTTCCCCATGGCACAATGCAAAGTCACCTTCAGGATGGTGCGCTGGATTGTCTACTAACACCAAGTGTGCCAACCGATTCTCCGGCAAAAACAAATGCGAAAAGTCAACATCAGTCCAGACATCACCATTCACCACTATAAATGGCGAGTTGCCAAAAAAAGGCAAAGCTTTACGAATTCCACCCGCTGTTTCTAAGGGCGTTTGTTCTCGAGAATAATGCACTTTTACGCCAAATTGCTTACCTTCTTGTATTGCATCTTCTAGCTGCTCGCCCAACCAGCCGGTATTAATCACCACTTCTTGTACACCCGCTTTAGCTAATGCCAGCAAATGATAAAAGATAAGCGGCTCCCCCCCCACCTTTAACAACGGCTTAGGGGTCTCTTGGGTGAGCTTGCCCATACGAGTGCCATAACCAGCAGCTAGAATCATTGCTTTCATTGCTGCGCCACCACCCAATCCAACACCCGTTGTAAGGGTGCTAGCTCAGAGTATTGCGGCACCACCTCGGCTAAATAAGTGAAAAAACGAGGCACATCACCCAGGTAATGGTCTTTGCCATCGCGATAATAAATACGCGCAAATATACCAATAACTTTCAAATGCCGCTGTATGCCCATCCAATCCAGCTGTTGCTGAAATCGCGCCTTATCCTCTATAACAGGCAACCCTGCCGCGCGAGCTTTTTGCCAATATTCCTGTACACCCTTGTCAATAAGAGTCTGCGGCCAACTTAAAAAAGCATCCTTATATAAAGACGCTAAATCATAGGTAATAGGCCCTAATACAGCGTCTTGAAAATCAATCACTCGGGGGTTAGGCGTGCCCACCATTAAGTTGCGCGGCATATAATCACGGTGGACAAATACTTGAGGTTGCGCCAGTGCAGATTGTACTAACAGCTCACAAGCTACTTGATAATCCTTGGCTAAGGCCGGCGGCAATTGTACTTGCAAATGGTGGGCCAAATACCAGTCTGTAAACAGGTTCAATTCAAGGTGCAATAATTCAGCATTGTAACTTGGCAGCCCCGCAGTTTTCGCTTGCTGCATCTGGATTAGCGCATCAATCGCTAAGCTAAAAAAAGTCTCAGCATTGTGCGAATCTAGCGCTTGCAGCCAGGTGTTTCTTCCCAAATCTTCTAGCAGCATAAAACCTTGCGTTAAATCCACGCCATAGATTTTGGGTGCGGCCACCCCTACTTGCTGCAAACGCTCTGCCACCTCCAAAAAAGCCGCTGAATTTTCTCGCTCGGGGGGTGCATCCATGAGCACGAAAGTGGTATTCTCCTGCGTTTGCGCGCGGAAGTAACGACGGAAACTTGCATCACTTGAGGCCGGTACTAACTGGACAGCTTCATTGAGCTGCTCGGAAGCCCACTGTGTGAGTGCGTCAAACCGCGCATCCTGTGAAGGTTGGTTACTTTTGTTGGGCTGCATTGCTGATGAGCTTCCTTTACTATACGTTCATTCACGGCACGACAATTTATAATAACCTGCTGAGCTTTTGCCTGTTTCGGAATTTTAATGCCACAGTTGACATATGTTTTCCGCGGGTTCGCCTTTTTATCTGCGCTAATGGTATGGCTTAACGCCCCGCAAGTTCAAGCGCGCGAACTCGGCTGGATGACACAAGCAGAAATTAACGAGCTCCCATTAGAGCAACAACGCATGGTGCCTGAGTGGTGTGGAGGCCGTTATTATGCTCCACAATTCTTACATCACGATCCCTCTGAAGACACCATTATTACCGCTGATCGCTCCCGCATGCTGCCTTCTGGGTTAGCTGAACTTATTGGCGAAGTGGAGGTTAATGAGCCGTTGCGCCATTTGCGCGCAGAGCGAGCCGCTTTCAACCAGACCACTGGGGACTTTTTCTTAAGTGGTGGTGTCACCATGGAGTCCCCAGAGTACAGCTTTGAAGCTGATCGAATGAGCGGTAATCAACACCGCAAAGCGGCGCGCTTAAATGCAGTTCGGTTTGCTCTATTTTCGAATCATGCCCGTGGTTCCGCAAGTAGCGTTGAACAACAGCACAATATATTTCTTATCGATGAAGCAAGCTACACCAATTGCCCGCCAGGAAAGAACACCTGGAGCATTAGCGCTAAACGATTGCGTTTAGATCAAGAAAAAGGCTGGGGCACAGCCAATCACACAGTTTTCCGAGTTTATGACGCGCCTTTATTTTATTTGCCTTGGATGACGTTTCCTATAGACGATAGGCGTAAAACTGGGCTGCTATTCCCGACAGTTGGCTTCCGTGATGAGGACGGCCTCGATTATTCACAACCTATTTACATCAACATCCACCCTCAGTTCGACGCCACCATAGCGCCTCGCACCATACAACGCCGCGGGGAAGGCATTGATTCCGAATTTCGTTATCTCACTCAATTTGGAGAAGGCAAACTCAGCTATGGCTTTTTAGCTGACGATCGACAATTTGATAACCAAACCCGTGAAATTAGTGCTTGGCAACATAGAGGGCAAAAAAATCGTTGGTTTTTTTCCGCTGATGTCACCAATGTTTCTGACGACTTTTACTTCAAAGACCTCGACACCGGCTTAGATGTACGCTCGCAAACCAGTCTCGCCCGCCAAGCGGAAGCAGGTTACCGCGGCAGACAATGGCAGTTTTTGACTCGCGTGCAAAGCTGGCAAACCATAGATCCCACCTTAGCGGAACAAAACAAACCTTATCGCCGTTTGCCTCAACTAGAATTAACGGGCTCCCCTAATTTATACGGCCCTTTAAAAGCGATATGGCTAAGTGACTTTACGCGCTTCGAACGAAACGTAAGTACCAATGTGAAAAATGTCACGGGCGATCGCTTACACATGGCGCCAGCTGTTACCCTGCCTCTTTCCACCACCTGGGGTTATATGGAGCCAAGAGCCCGTTTGTACTATACAAAATACGCCCTCGATGGTGTGGATGCACAGCAAAAG
>DAHVSB010000050.1 GCA_027324795.1 Alcanivoracaceae bacterium | reverse complement strand
GGCACCGCTATTTTGTGGCAATTGAAAAAAGACATGCACCCTTTTGTGGATGATCAGGGCAAAGAGGCCACTAACTTCCACTTGGTTATGCTCATTGCTGGGCTAATTTGCACCGCGCTTACTGTGGTGTTGATTGGTATCCCCTTGCTCATCGTATTGGGTGTTTTTGCCATCGTATGCACTATCATCGGCGCCTTAAAAGCCAATCAAGGCGAGCAATATCGTTATCCTTTAGTGCCGCGCCTACTTAAATAAATTTCCTATCATTTGAGCCAGCCTGCGGGCTGGCTTTTTTGTTTAATTCGTCGTTATCAAGAGGTATTTACATGCGCCCATCTGGCCGTTCAACAGACCAAATGCGGGAAATCCGCTTCACCCGTCAATACACAATGCACGCCGAAGGCAGCGTACTAGTGGAGTTTGGTAACACTAAGGTGCTTTGCACTGCGTCGGTGGAGCAGGGCGTGCCGCGTTTTATGCGTGGTCAAGGCCGCGGTTGGGTAACGGCTGAATATGGCATGCTGCCGCGCTCTACCCACACCCGTAACGGGCGCGAGGCGGCACGGGGTAAGCAAGGTGGCCGTACACTAGAAATTCAGCGCCTTATTGGGCGCTCCTTACGCGCTGCCGTGGATATGAAGAAACTCGGCGAAAATACCATTTTAATCGATTGCGATGTGTTGCAAGCCGACGGTGGTACCCGTACAGCGGCAATTTCTGGCGCCTGTGTGGCGCTAGTTGACGCGTTAACTTATATGTTAGAGAAAAAAACCATCAGCGAAGACCCGTTGTTAGGCTTGGTGGGCTCTGTGTCTGTAGGCTTATATAAAGGCGAACCCGTGCTGGATTTGGATTACGATGAAGATGTGAGCGCTGACACCGATATGAACGTGGTGATGACACAGCAAGGCGGCTTTGTAGAAATTCAAGGCACTGCCGAAGAAGCCCCCTTCACGCTTGAAGAACAGCAACAAATGCTGGTGCTAGCGCAGAAAGGCATTAAGGAAATTATCGAGCAGCAGCAAATGGCCCTAGGGTGGTAAGCATGCAAGATTACCAACGCGAATTTATTGAGTTTGCCATGGCGCAAGAGGCGCTTAAGTTTGGTGAGTTTACGCTAAAATCAGGCCGTAAAAGCCCGTACTTCTTCAATATGGGCACCTTTAATCGTGGCCGCGCATTAGCGCAACTTGGACGCTTTTATGCGCAAGCTATTATTGCTTCTGGCATTGAATACGACATGCTATTTGGCCCTGCATACAAGGGTATCCCGCTAGTAGCAGCAGTGGCTGTGGCATTGGCTGAGCACTATGACCAAGATGTGCCTTGGGCCTTCAATCGCAAAGAGGCGAAAGACCATGGCGAGGGCGGCTGGTTAGTGGGTGCACCACTAGCTGGCAAGGTGCTGGTGATTGATGATGTGATCACGGCGGGTACAGCCATTCGTGAAGTGGCGGCTCTGTTTGAGCAAACCGAAGCCGCCATGTGCGGTGTGGTGGTGGCGCTAGATCGCCAAGAAAAGGGCCAGAACGAGCTTTCAGCAATACAGGACGTAGCCCACAATTTGGGCATTCCAGTGGCTAGTATTGTTGGTTTAACCGATATAATTGCGTATCTTGAAAGCAGCTCTGAGCAAGAGCGGTTAGAAGCAATGCAAGAGTATCGCAAACAATACGGTGTGGAATAAATGAAAAAGGGTTTTAATTACTGTTTGGCTGTTTTGTTACTGCTAGGTGCGCATTCACTTATGGCAGAAGACGGACCACAGGAAGTAGAACCTTTGCCATCGGGCGGTGTGTACCGCTATATGGGGCCTAGCGGCGATTTAGTGCATACCCGTACCTTGCCATGGGATGGCATAGTGGCAGGGTACGAGGTGTTAGATAGCCGCGGCCGTGTGGTTAAATCAGTGCGCCCTTTGCCCACTGCCGAAGAAAAAGCCGAAAGAGAAAGATTGAGAGCCAAGATATTGGCAAAAGAAGAGCAAGAAAAGCGTGATCGTGAGTTATTGCGTATGTACGCCACACCTAAAGATGCCGAACGCGCGTTGGAGCGCCAACTAGCGGCAATTGAAATGAATATTAACTATAGCCGCAACGCCAAACTACAAGCAGAAATCAAACGCGACAACGCCATACAGCAAGCTGCAGACCGAGAGCGTCGTGGCCAGCAAGTTCCCGAGCATTTGCAAGAAAGCATTGCCCGCTTTCAGCGCGAGGTAGATGCACTTGATCGCGAAATCGCTGAACAACAAAAAGATAAAGAAGGGGTGCGTGAAGACTACGCTCCTATTATCGAACGCCTTAAAGAGATCGTTCACTAACGCCAATAGCGGCGAACCTTGATAATAATCAATCAATATCTTTAGCAGTGGCTTACCCTACTTTTTATAACAACAAAAAGAGTTAGGAGATGACCATGGAATTTTGGCCTTGGAGTGAAGCCTTTGAAATAGGCATTCCGGAAATCGATGAACAGCATTATTGGTTAGTGCAGCAAACCAATCGACTGCACAAAGCATTGAGTGAAAACAGCGGCGATTTAAGTGTTGGCGAACTGCTTGAAGAGCTAATGGATTACACCATGAACCACTTTATCGTGGAGGAAGAAATTTTTGCTCGCCTAGGCTATCCCGAAACCCAAGCACACTTACAACAGCACACCCGTTTTTGCGAGCAAATCATGGATTTACTTATGCGCCACGACAGCGGCGAAACCGTGGGGCCAGAGTGTCTGGATATGCTCAAGAACTGGTTAACCCATCATATTTTGAAAGCAGATAAAGCCTATGTGGAGTTTTTCCGCCAGCACGGTATAGGCACTACGCGCAAGGTGGGCTAGAGCGGCATAGGCCGCTCTTTTATTTAGCTACGAAATACTAGCCCCGCAAGCAGCTCCCATTGGGTTGGCCATTGTGTTGTGGGTTTGGCATTAAAATTACTGCGCATAAACTGTGTGATTTTGCCTTCAGTGTAGGCTAGCAACAGGTTGGCGGTATCTGTCACCGTGGCTTGGGTACGTAGGCCTTCTTTTAACTCAGCTTCACGTAATACTTTTTTGAGTTGGCTATCCACGCGATTAAAAAACTGGTCCACGCGGCTATGCAAGCGGCTGTTTTCGCCGGCCAAAATATCGCCCATTAACAAGCGAGTAATACCGGGGTTGCGCTCGGTAAACGCGAGCATCACGGTTAATATTTGCTCCACTTGCACCAGTGCGCCATGGTCCGATTGTGTGATTTGATTGATTAATGTAAACACACTTTCTTCGGCAAACTCGATAAGCCCTTCAAACATGCGAGCTTTGCTTGGAAAATGGCGATACAAAGCAGCTTCAGAAACGCCCACCTCTTGGGCCAAACGCGCTGTGGTAATGCGCCCGTTGGGCTCGGCTTCGAGCATGTGGGCAAGCGCTTGTAGGATTTGCTCCTTACGCGAAGGTGCTGGCTGATTCATATTTCCCCCCAGAAAACAACACCGAGGATGGCCTCGGCACTTGGTTATTGATGCGTAATTAAGGTGCCCACCCCTTTGTCGGTAAGGATTTCAAGCAATACCGCATGGGCCACGCGGCCATCAATGATATGTGAGCTGGTGACGCCCTGTTCCACAGCGCTCAGTGCACACTGAATTTTAGGTAACATGCCGCCGTAGATGGTGCCATCGGCGATGAGTGCTTGGACGCGCGCAGAGGTAAGGCCAGTGAGAATTTCCCCTTGCTTGTCTTTCAGGCCTGCCACATTGGTGAGCAAAATCAGTTTCTCAGCCTTTAGGACTTCTGCCACAGCGCCAGCGACAAAATCAGCGTTGATATTGTAAGCGCGTCCTTCGTCGTCAGCGCCAATGGGTGCAATCACGGGGATTACATCGCTAGCGGCGAGCATTTCTAACACCTCGATGTTCACTGATTCCACTTCACCCACTTGGCCAATATCCACGGTATCGCCATTCTCAGCGGGGATTTCAAGCTTACGCGCTTTGATGAGACCGCCATCCTTGCCTGTTAACCCTAGTGCTTTGCCGCCATTGCGCTGAATTAAGCTAACGATTTCTTTGTTAACTAAACCACCCAGCACCATCTCCACCACCGACATGGTTTCGTTATCGGTAACGCGCATGCCTTGGATAAATTTGGATTCTTTGCCTAAACGGTTGAGCAAATCAGCGATTTGGGGCCCGCCGCCGTGCACCACCACAGGATGCATGCCCACGGCCTTCATGAGCACGATATCTCGTGCAAACGAATTTTTAAGCGCCTCGTTTTCCATGGCATTGCCACCGTATTTGATGACCACGGTTTTGCCAGCAAAGCGCTGAATATAAGGTAAGGCCTCGGTTAAAATATGGGCAGTGTTGTGGGCCTTGTTGTGCTCCATGGGGACTCCGTTAATGGGTTAAAAAGGCAACCTGAGGGTTGGGTCTATTTTTAGTAACTCAGTGCGAAAACGCTCTGAAATATCTTTCAAAATGGCTTTGTCTTGGCCTTCAAAACGAATCATCAGCGAAGGGCGGCTTTGTGATACGCGCACTAAGCCCCAGCCATCATCGTATTCAACCCGCACCCCATCTAGGGTATTGAGGGTGGCGCCCACAAAGGCATCATTTTGGCGTTTAAGCGTTTCAACAATTTTAAATTGCTGCCCTTCAGCCACGGGTACCTCAATGGTAGGGGTGCCAAGGCCAGTGTGGATACGGGCAAAAACTTGGTCTGCATTGTTATCGTCTAACGTTAGAATTTCAAGCAAACGAGCAGCGGCATATAAGCCATCGTCGTAACCGTGCCAACGGTCAGCAAAGTAAAAATGGCCTCTAAACTCGCCGCCAAGCGTGGCGTTGTTGTCGCGCATCCCAGCTTGAATGGTGGTATTGCCCGACTTGCTCATGGTGGGGCGGCCACCCATGCGCACAATCAATTTGGCCAACTCGCGGCTGCATTCCACATCGTAAAGCACATCGGCGCCGGGGTTGCGGGTGAGTAAATCCCGCGCGAACAACATTAATAAACGGTCAGGCCATACGATATTGCCTTGGGGCGTTACCACACCCAGACCACTGCCATCGCCATTAAACGCAAAGCCAATATCCGCTTGCTGAGTTTGCACCGCTTGAATCAGTGCGCGCATATTCTCGG
The DNA here is from genome assembly GCA_027324795.1 of Alcanivoracaceae bacterium. GTDB lineage: Bacteria > Pseudomonadota > Gammaproteobacteria > Pseudomonadales > Alcanivoracaceae > CALEAR01. Next base: position 9,698 of record DAHVSB010000050.1, on the reverse strand, counting down.
CCTTGGCAGGGTTGGGCAAATGGTTGGGGAATTGCCCGTCGGGTTGGTCAAATAAAGAGATAACCTGGCAGCCCAAAGCGGTAAAAAACTTACTTGCCAATCGGCCCGTCACCGCGTTGGCACAATCCACCGCTACGGTAACGCCTTTGGCCAGCACAATATCGTCGTTGGCGGCTTGAATATAACGCTCCATTAAATTGCGAGTTTCTAAAGAGCCTTCACCCTGTTTAAGCTCAGCTTTAGTGGTGTTTTGGCACAGCGCTAACAATTCTTGGCCGTTTAAATAGCTGCCATTCAAAATCACTTTTAGGCCGTTGTCGTTGGCGCCGCCTGTACCGCCAGTGATATATAGCGCAGTTTGCGAGGTGAGCACGGTGCTTGCGTATTGCAGTACGGGCATAGGGCAGGCATCAAGATAAGTGACTTGGCAGCCTGTGCTAACCAGTGCTTGGTTCAGTGCTTGCGCTAGCGTCTCGGAAGAAGCTCTATCGTCGCGGGCAACTATGATGTGGCTCTGATTTTGTTGTTGCGCTTTAGAGCCAATAATTTGGCCAAAAGCGGTAAATAGCTCCTCGTTAATGTCATCGCGGGTGGAGCCAATAATGCCGTTGCGTCGAAACACATGGGTAGGCCAAATGCGTTCTAATGCGGGCGCATCGGTATCACTGGCGCCATCATCATTATCTTCTACTTCTTCCACAGTAATGCCGGGCGTTGTGCCAGTAAACGAGCTGAGTGAAGTGGTTGGCGCTTCTTCATCAAAAATGCTGTCGAGCGGCTCTGGTTCAGATGGCTTGGACTTGGTTTTTTTCACTTTCTTAGCTTTTGCTTTAGGCCCCGGCGCAGTTGCTGGGGTTTGGTTGCCACGTTGCGCTGCGAAACCAACGGCTGCAAGGCCTACGATTAAAATCAGTGTGACACCGTAGCCTAAGTAAAGACTGGACAAGCCACTGGCGTTTTCGTCCGAATAAAACTGAATACGCCAACCGCCCGTGTTAATGGCTTTTGCTTCTTGATTACGGTTGCCACTGGCCCAAAGGTTGGCGCCATCACTGTCGGCCACCTGCAGCCCTTCGTTGCTATTGAGGCTTTTGGCGAGGGGTTGGAACCATGGAGCGAGTTCCACGGCTACTATCAGAGCGCCGCGATTGCCAATGGTGTGGGCGGTAATCAATTGTGCCTTGGCGCCCGCCACAAAAGTGTGGGCAGAGGCACGGTTGCGCAATTGACGCAGTAAATCGCGCTCGGTAAAGCTAAGCTCATTATTTTGAAAGTCCTCGCTGCCCAACACTTTTACATGGGTGTTAGATAACGCTTGGCTAAGCTCTTTTGAAGCTTGCTGGCGCTCAGTGGTTCGGCTCAGCCTCTGTGTCACCAAACTGCTTTGCGCAAGGGCTTCGGTTTGCTTGAGTTGCGAGGTTAAAAAATGCTGCAAATAGGCCGCAGCAAAATCAATTTTGGCTTGCTGTTGTTGCTCGATTTGCTGAGGTTGCGATTGCAAATGAGCCAAGGTAAATGCCCCAGCGCTTAAGATGAGCGCCACCAAACCCAACAAAAGCACCAGCCCTTTGCCGGTTTGTTGATGGCGTTGGTTAATATGAGGTAAATAAGCCATAACCCTTCCCATTTTTTATTGTTAAAGCGAGTGGATTAGAGTTTACCGCTGTGGCCGAACCCCCCGGTCTGCCTTTCAGTAGCGACAAATTCTTTAACCTCCGTGAGCTCCACTTGCATCACTGGCACAATAACCAGCTGCGCTAACCGCTCCCCAGGGGTTAAAGTGTAAGCTTCTTGCCCACGATTCCAACAGGATACTTTTAATTCACCTTGGTAATCGGCATCAATCAAGCCCACTAAATTACCTAGCACGAGGCCGTGTTTATGGCCGAGGCCTGAGCGTGGCAAAATCATGCCGGCGTAGGCGGGGTCTGCAATATAAATGGCCATGCCGGTGTTGATAAGTTCTGCTTGCCCTGGCGCTATGGTGAGAGGGCTCTCAATCATGGCGCGCAAGTCTAATCCTGCGGAGCCGCTGGTGGCATACGTTGGCAGGGGGTATTCAGTGCCGAGGCGGTTGTCTAAAATTTTATATTGCAGTTTCATGGCCAGCCTATTTTTTATAACGAATAGCAATAAGTTCTATGAGTTGTTGGGCGATTTGTGATTTCCCAGCTAAGGGAAGCACCTTGTGGCCGCCGGGCCAAATCACCGTTAGTGCGTTGTTATCACTGTTAAAGCCAACATTTTTGCCAGACACATCGTTAGTGGCAATCATGTCAAGATTTTTGCTCTTGAGTTTGCCCCGTGCATATTCCACCACATCGTGGGTTTCGGCAGCAAATCCTACCGTAAATGGGCGCTTCTCATGTTGCGCCACGTCAGCAACGATGTCGGGGTTCTCGACCAGAGTGAGGTGGATTTCACCGGTGGATTTCTTAATTTTTTTATCGGAAACCTCGGTGGCTCGGTAGTCCGCCACAGCCGCGGTGGCGATAAAAATATCGCACCCTTCGGCCACCACATCTACACAAGCCTTGTGCATTTCGAGTGCGCTAGTAACGTCGATGCGGTGTACACGGGGGGGGGTAGGTAGATTCACAGGGCCACTGATAAGCGTGACTTTTGCACCTGCTTCCATGGCGGCCGCAGCAATAGCAAAGCCCATTTTGCCGCTACTCTGGTTGGTGATATAGCGCACCGGGTCAATGGCTTCGCGAGTGGGGCCTGCATTAACCACCACATGCTTGCCAGTGAGCAACGCATGGTCGAACACATCCGCANCTAGAGCGGCAATTTCTTCAGGCTCCAGCATGCGTCCTGGGCCCACTTCGCCACAGGCCTGAGTGCCCGCATCAGGGCCAAAAATGCGCACCCCTCGTTCTTCTAATAACAAAATATTGGTTTGGGTGGCGGGGTCGGCCCACATTTGCTGGTTCATGGCGGGGGCAATGGCGATGGGGGAATCCGTGGCAAGACATAAGGTGCTGAGCAAGTCAGCTCCATGACCATGTGCCATACGCGCGATAAAGTTGGCTGAAGCAGGTGCAATTAAAATTAAATCCGCCCAGCGCGCCAACTCAATATGCCCCATGGCAGCTTCGGCACGGGTGTCGAGCAAGTCCGTGTGCACTGGATTGCCAGAAAGCGCCTGCATAGTGAGTGGAGTAATAAACTCCTGCGCACCCGCAGTCATTACCACGCGAACTTCAGCCCCAGCGTCTTGTAAACGGCGAAGTAAGATAGCGCTTTTATAAGCGGCAATACCGCCAGTTACACCAAGAAGTACGCGTTTGTTTACCAATCGTTCCATTATTTGCCCACCTCAATTTAGGCTTTTGGAGTCATCTGTATAGCAGCCGAACAGGTTATTATGAGCTTGCTAAATATTCCTGCAAGGCGCTAAGAGTAGCACTGAATGCGCGGCGAGTAACGGTGTTAAGCCGCCCTTTGCCGAATAAGGATCAAAAAAGTGCCATCAGAAACAGTGTGGAGGAGCTATGAGTATTCAGCAGTGGCGGGTGGAAGATAGGCCGCGGGAGCGGTTGCTAAGCCAGGGGCCAAACGTGTTAAGTGATGCAGAGTTGCTGGCAATTTTTTTGGGCACAGGGATACAGGGCACTAATGCCGTGGAGCTTTCCCATCAGCTATTACAAAGTGTGGGCGGCTTGCGGCCTTTGCTGGATATGCCCATTAAAGAGCTGAAACAGCTGCCGGGCATAGGGCAGGCAAAGGTTGCTTTACTCAAGGGCTCGCTTGAGCTTGGGCAGCGTTATCTAGTAGAAGAGCTAAAGCGCAATCAGCGGCTAGGCTCTGCAGCAGATGCAGGGGATTACTTGGTGTCTAAATTGCGCGGCTACTCCTATGAGGTGTTTGGTGCTATTTTTCTAGACCAGCGCCATCGAGTGATTGCATACGAAGAGTTGTTTCGTGGCACTTTGAATGCAGCCGCAGTGTATCCCCGTGAAGTGGTGGTAAGATGTTTGCAGCATGGCGCGGCTGCAATTATTTTTGCCCATAACCATCCTTCAGGTATTGCAGAACCAAGCCCCGCAGATGTTGATGTCACAGAACGGTTGAGACGCCCTTGAGTTGGTCGAAGTGCGCGTGCTTGATCACTTTATTATTGGTGACGGGGGCTGGGTCTCCATGGCTGAGAGAGGGTGGCGTTAGCCAAGAATTAGCAAATAATCCATAAAAAAGCAGATTTATTATAAAACATGGCGTAAAATCCCCGTTTCATTCTTGTGGTGCTAACTATTTTGAGCTTGCCTATTGTGCTGAGCCGCGAAATTTGGTATAAATCGCCACCTAATTTGAGGCAAGGCCCTCGTGTTTGAAATTCTCTGGAGCAAGATATGTCCAAGGTTTGCCAAGTTACCGGTAAGCGTCCTATGACGGGTAACCACGTGTCTCACGCGAACAATAAGACGAGGCGCCGTTTTAAGCCCAATTTGCAATACCACCGCTTTTGGGTAGAAAGCGAGAACCGCTTTGTGCGTTTGCGTGTTTCCTCCAAAGGCCTACGTATGATTGATAAAGTCGGTATTGATACCGTGTTGGCCAATCTACGTGCCAACGGCACTAAGATTTAAGGAGGCCCACCATGGCGGGTAAAGCGATTCGTGAAAAAATTAAATTAGTATCCAGTGCTGGCACTGGCCACTATTACACCACCACTAAAAACAAGCGCACCATGCCTGAAAAGCTAGAGCGCAAAAAGTACGACCCAGTGGTGCGTGAACACGTACTCTACAAAGAAGCGCGTATTAAGTAATTAGGCTTAAAGCGGCTTTTAAAAAACCCCGAAAGGGGTTTTTTTATGCCTGAGATAATAGTTATGCCTGAACTTCCCGAAGTTGAAACCATAAAAAATGGGGTAACTCCCTTCTTGTTGAACCAACGTATTGAGCGAATGGTTGTGCGCAGGAAGCAATTACGCTGGCCTATTCCCGAGGTTATTCAGCAGCTTGAAAATGTGCTTATCACACAAGTGGCACGGCGGGCCAAATATTTGCTGATTACCACAGAGCAAGGGCAGCTGTTGATGCATCTCGGTATGTCGGGAGTGCTACGCATAGTGCCGCAAGGCACACCCGCTAATACCCATGACCATGTGGATATGTTGCTCAGCAATGGGTGCATACTTCGCTATACAGACCCGCGCCGGTTTGGGGCTTGGTTGTGGACACCTAAGCCTAATGAGCATCAGGTGCTTTCTCATTTAGGGCCCGAGCCCTTAAGTGAGGAATTTGATGGTGAGCTACTCTACGAGCGTTCACGCAACCGCCGCCAAGCCGTGAAAACATTTATTATGGACAATAAAATTGTGGTGGGTGTGGGCAATATTTATGCACAGGAAGCACTGTTTATGGCGGGTGTTCATCCGTCGCGAGCAGCGGGACGTATTAGCCGGCAGCGCTATGTCAGCTTAGCGGAAGCTATTAAAACCGTATTGGCTGCGGCAATTACAGCGGGCGGCACCACATTAAAAGATTTTACTAAGGCAGACGGCCAGCCAGGTTATTTTCAGCAAGAGTTGGCAGTTTACGGGCGCGGGGGAAAGCCATGCCAAAAGTGCAACGCTGTTTTGCTTAAAACAACCCATGGGCAACGCACCACAGTTTATTGTGGTAGCTGCCAAACTTAGTTTCCTTTGAGCTATCAGCCCTTATGCTGAGCCAATGTATTGCCCAGCAAAAAGCAAACGTGTAGATTGTGAACCACTTGTCAGCAAAACTGGCGCTTAACTGGCAAACTTGCTGCAGAATCATACTAACTATGGGGTTTACTGCGCAGTTGCGCACAAAACAAACCAATAAGAAGGGGAATACCATGCCATTATCACGGCGCTCTCTATTTTCGGGGCTAATGGCCTTTGTTTTTTTGTTCACTAGCTTAGCAGCAGGTACTGCGCAAGCCGCTAGTGTAGCCTACGCAGACGAAGAACCCAGCGAGTTAGCCATGCTTGGTGATGCTTTGGTGGCGCGTCCGCTATTAGCAGGCGCTACATTTCTTGGCTGGGCGGCATTTACCGTAACCCTTCCTGTTAGTGCTTTAGGCGGCAATATTGACCAAGCTGCAGAAAAGCTTGTTCGTGCACCGGCTCGCTCCACTTTTTTGCGTTGCCTGGGTTGCACCCCTATTCAGCACGAACATCGCCAATCAGAAAAGCGCACAGCAAAGCTAAATGCGCAAAAGAATCATTAAGTCGGTACCCCAGGAGAAAACCATGAGAAAGTTGTTAGTTGCAGTTGTGGCGGGTGTTATCGGCGTTAGCGCAAGCACAGCTCAGGCAGATAGTTTAAAAACCACGGGCTATGTGGGCATCTCTCAAGCGGATCTTAAGCAGTATAATCCGTATTTCGCAGACGGAAAAAAGCATATTAAAACCCAAACTACGTTTATTCGTGTGGGTGGAGATATCAACGAGTATTTCAGCAGCGAGTTAAGGGTTGGGACAAGCACCAAGACCAAGAAAGGCCCAGCCAATCAAGGCACAGCAGACTTGTTAAACATTAACCAGGGCGAAAAGGCTACTTATTCGCACTTTGTCGTTGCAAGTGCCTTACTAAAAGCTGGTTATCCGGTTGGGCCAATTAAGCCATACGTAGCTGTTGGATATACTTTTGGTAAAGAAAAAGTTAGCGCTAACGGCAAAGATGAAAAAGCAAATTACGATCATTACACGTATGGTGCTGGTGTAGATGTTTCTTTAGGGAGGCGTGTTTTGCTTAGCGGTGAATGGTTGCAGTATGACAACCATGCAGGTGTTCGTGTTAAAGGGCCTGCAGTGGGTTTAGCAGTTCGCTTTTAATTGGCTGAGGGGGATTTATGTTCAGGCTAGTATTTTTAGTGGCAGTGGCGACATCGCTGCTAACAGCGTGTGATGGCGACTCTGGGTTAGAGTTTAAATCCCCAACGGTTGAAGTAAAAGCGCTAAGTGGTGATGACTCATTAATGGTTAAGCTAGGTGATAACCAAACGCTAGAATTTACTGAAGATGGCGTCCAAAAGTTTAAGCCGATTAAAGACAATAAAGCGTACACACTTATCCTTGAAGGCAATGAAAACTGCAGCTTTTGGGGTGAACATCATCTAAATAATGACCAGCGTACCCGCAATACGAGCAATTCAAATGCGGCGGAAAGCTTCCTTATTATGTGTAATGTTAATGAGGATGGTGTAATCGAGGAGTAATTTCATTGAGCCGCTAGCTTTAAAAATTGCTGAAAGCCCTCAAAAGACGATTTAACTTTTGAGGGCTTTTTGTTTCATGCCAACTACTCCGCCAACCCCTCCCCCCTAGGATCACTCGCCGCTTCCACCACCCCATCTTTTTGATGCCAATACACCGCTTGCATATCGCCGAACTGGCGCCCTGTGATTTGTAGCTTATGGCCCTTGGCCTCTAGTGCTTTGGCTTCTCGCGAGCCCACAAAAGCAGGTTCCGCTTCCACCACATCGGGGAGGTATTGGTGGTGATAGCGCGGGCGGCTTACCCAGTGTGTTATTGGCTTGCCGGCTAAGGCTTGCTGAATACCTAAAAACACCATGGTGATAATACGGCTGCCGCCGGGGGTGCCAAGGATTGCGACTTGGTCGTTCCACTCTACAAAGGTAGGCGTCATGGATGACAGCGGGCGCTTGCCAGGTTCAATGGCATTGGCCTGGCTGCCAATGAGCCCATAGGCATTAGGCTCGCCGGGCTTGGCAGAAAAATCATCCATTTCGTTGTTGAGCAATAAACCTGTACCAGGCACCACATACCCCGAGCCAAAGGGGAGGTTAACGCTTAGGGTGGCGGCTACCTTGTTGCCTTCGGTATCTAAAATGGAGTAGTGCGTGGTGTGTTGGCCTTGCTTCACAAGGGTTTTGGGGCCTAGGCTTTCACTGTTTGTGGCCTTGTTTATATCAATGCTCTTGGCCTGCTGGCGAATATATTTTTTGCTAAGTAAGCGCTCGGTGGGCACGTCTACAAAATCGCTATCTCCAAGGTATAAGCCGCGGTCGTAATAAGCACGACGCCACGCTTCCACCACCAAATGGGGCGCAAGCGCTGGGTTTGTCATGTGTTTATCAAAATGGCTCAAGATACTAAAAGCCTGTAATAGCGCTATGCCCCCAGAAGACGGCGGCGGTGAGGTGATAATAGTGGCGCCTTGGTATTCGCCCACGATGGGCTCGCGTTCAACCACTTGGTAATTGGCTAAATCCTCAAGTTGCCAAATGCCGCCTTCTTTTTGCACGGCGCTTACCATTTGCTCTGCCAGCTTGCCCTCATAAAATCCTTTTTTCCCTTGGTCTGCTAATAAACGCAAAGTGTTAGCCAAGTCAGGTTGTTTAATCAGGTGGCCAATGGGCGGCACCCGGCCATCCTGCAGAAAAATACTGGCGGCGGCTGGGTAGCGATTAATCACGGGCACGCGCCATTCGATTAAACGCTGATAACGACGGCTTACCGGAAAGCCTTCCTCTGCAAGTTTAATAGCAGGCGCTAATGAAGCGCTTAAGGGTAATTTGCCATAGTGTTCAGCTAAGTGAACAAACGCGGCTGCTTGCCCAGGAATGCCCGCAGCTAAAGGGGTGTTAATGGCGAGGTCGCGTACCACATTGCCGGCTTCATCGAGGTACATATCCTGATGGGCCTTGAGCGGCGCTGTTTCGCGAGCATCCACAAACACATGGCGATTTTGATGGGTGTCGTGCAGCAACCAAAAACCGCCGCCACCCATGCCAGAGCCCGCAGGCTCCACCACCGCTAGTACAGCAGCCACAGAGATAGCGGCATCAAAGGCATTGCCGCCTTGCGCCAAAATCTGATGGCCGGCTTGAGTGGCTAAAGGATGAGCGCTTGCAATGGCCGCTTGGGGCGGGCTATTGGCAAAGGCGGGAGGGGCGAAAATAACAGCGCCAGCAAACATGCCAACGCCAATAAAGCGAGTGAGACTATGCGTTATCTTTTCCGTTAAGTGCATATTTCTTTGCCTCTAGTGCAGTGGCCACGTTAGCGGGTACAAACTCGCTAACATCGCCCTCCAATAGGGCGATTTCACGCACTAAACTACTAGAAATAAAAGAAAGATGCTCGGAAGGGGTTAAAAACACGGTTTCTAAATCGGGGGCCAGTTTGCGGTTCATGTTGGCAAGCTGGAACTCGTATTCAAAGTCAGACACAGCGCGCAAACCACGCAGCAAAATATTCGCATCATTAGCTTTACAGAAGTGCGCAAGTAGTTGCGAAAAGCCCATCACCTTTACGTTCGGCAAGTGGCTGAGGCACTCTTCAGCCAAGCTCACACGCTCGTCAATGGTGAAGAGAGGGCCTTTTTTTTCGCTCAGTGCAATGGCTACTATCACCTCATCAAACATGCGCGCGGCACGCTCAATTAAATCTTTATGGCCATTAGTAATAGGGTCAAACGTGCCTGGGTACACCACGCGGTTCACTGAAGTTGTCATATTTCATCACTGGTTGTTGCGAAAAATAATGCAGTGAGGATACCTGAGATTGGCGAAAATCTGAACCTTTGCAGGTTTGATCTGGGTTTGAGCAAAATTTGCTCAATGGATAGCTGACTTTTGATTGCAGTCAATTTTACATAAACTGTCAGTGTCTGATTGTAACTGAGGTTAACCTCACTTATATTTTTTCCATTATAAGTTATGGTCACGTTCCAGTTATACAAATGAATTGCCGA
>DAHVSB010000004.1 GCA_027324795.1 Alcanivoracaceae bacterium | reverse complement strand
GGAAGGACCATCGCTCAACGGATAAAAGGTACTCCGGGGATAACAGGCTGATACCGCCCAAGAGTTCATATCGACGGCGGTGTTTGGCACCTCGATGTCGGCTCATCTCATCCTGGGGCTGAAGCCGGTCCCAAGGGTATGGCTGTTCGCCATTTAAAGAGGTACGCGAGCTGGGTTTAGAACGTCGTGAGACAGTTCGGTCCCTATCTGCCGTGGGCGTTAGAGATTTGAGAGGAGCTGCCCCTAGTACGAGAGGACCGGGGTGGACGAACCTCTGGTGTTCCGGTTGTCACGCCAGTGGCATTGCCGGGTAGCTAAGTTCGGACGGGATAACCGCTGAAAGCATCTAAGCGGGAAGCCTCCCTCAAGATGAGATCTCTCTGGGACTTGATCCCCTGAAGGGCCGTGGTAGACCACCACGTTGATAGGCTGGGTGTGGAAGTGCAGTAATGCATGCAGCTAACCAGTACTAATTGCCCGTGAGGCTTGACCATATAACACCAAAGCAGTTTTATGAGCAGCATCATTTAGGAAACACGGTAAGTTTTAATCCTTGTATCTTTATGCATCATCTATCCGATTTGGTCTTGTTGTAGTGATACAGCAAGGCAAACGAATTGGCGTAAGCCGACCGGTTTGCCTGATAACCATAGAGTGTTGGTACCACCTGATCCCATCCCGAACTCAGAAGTGAAACGACACATCGCCGATGGTAGTGTGGGGTCTCCCCATGTGAGAGTAGGACATTATCAGGCTTTAATTTAGCAGAGAGCCCTTGATACTGAGTATCAAGGGCTTTTTGTTGTGTGTTAATGGCACGCGTTGTTATTACCTTAACCGTCGCCGCCGCACCAACCGTACAGCCGCACTAAATGCCCCAACTGCAGTAAACAAAACCAGGCGATGCCCTGCCGCTTGCTCCCGAGATACAATATACAGCGCCAGTGGTTGCTAGTGCTTAATTGCGTGAAGATACCTTGCTAACACCTACATCCTCATATTCATTAATCGCTCGGCATCAGCAAAAACTGTCGCTACCATGTGGTTTATTGTGCTCTAGATGCATTACCATATGAGAGTTATTAATTTTGTGGCTTCAGGCTTTTGCGAGGCATATGTGTTCAATACTCTTCTTACGTACCCTTTGGCTGGTGAAATTCGGCTTGCTGATATTGACAAAAAAATTCTGCATCAGCTTTCCCAAGGCCGCCTTGTTTCTGGTGAGGAGATCGGGAAGCAGATAGGGACGTCTCGAGCTTATGTTTGGAAACGAATAGCTGCACTGAAAGAGCAGGGCTTAGAGGTGATCTCTGTCCACGGTGAAGGCTATCGTTTGCCTGAGGGTTGGGAGGTGCTAGATAAGGCACAGCTCAATAGCGAGCTCAACAATAAGCAAATACCGTTGCGCATATGCTGGAGTTTGCCCTCAACCAACTTAGCTGCGATGGCCCTAGCAGAGCAATTTCCAGGACAAGAATTTGTTTTGCTCAGTGAGTCCCAGTCCGAAGGTCGGGGGCGCAGAGGAAAATCTTGGCAGTCGCCTTTTGGACCTAATTTGTACTTGAGCTATAAAGTGCCTTTTAATCGCGGTGCTAAATCCTTGCAAGGCTTGTCGCTAGTGGTGGGTGTCGCTATTGTTCAGGCCTTGAATGAACTGAGCGATAATTGTCCGCTAGCATTAAAGTGGCCCAATGATGTGATGCTCGAAGACCGTAAGTTGAGTGGTATTTTGATTGAAATGAGTGGGGATATTAATGGCGATTGTGATGCAATCATCGGTGTGGGCATCAACGCTAGCTATTTAGGCGGAGAGGGTGAGCAAGGCGTCGCCACTATCCATGAAGCTATACCAACACATATTAATCGTAATACTTGGACGGCTCGCATAATAAATGCGATACAAGCTGCAATTATCGCTTTCAAACAGCAGGGGCTGCAGCCTTTTCTTGATGAATGGCAGCGTTTTGACTATTTGTATGGGCAGAGGGTTAAGGTTCTACTAGGAAGCCATGTTGTGGAAGGTACGGCTATGGGCGCAAACCCGGCAGGCGCGCTTCTTGTTGATGTTGGGGATGAGGTGCAAAGCTTCTATGCTGGCGAAGTGAGTGTGCGCAAGCAATGAGACTTTTATTAGACATAGGCAACACCAGTGTTCATTGGCAGCTTGAATCGTCCGCTAGTTGCGCAGGGCAAGCAAGTATCAATAAAACCCGCCATGGAGAAACCTGGCAGAAAACGTGGGGCAACATTAATCGTTCCCTGTCTGCCAAGCAAATCACGAGTGTAATGGTTGCCTCTGTTTTAAGCCCAGGCACTAATAAAGCCATAGAGCATGCGTTAGCTCAAGAAATAGCAGCCCCCATCATTTTTTATCAAGCCGAAGCAGAGCGATTGGGATTTCATAATAGCTACCCAAATCCAGAAAAACTTGGTGTTGATAGATGGTTGGCAATTTTAGAGGCGTGGCACAGACAGGGAGCCTGCGCTGTCATAGACTGCGGTAGTGCTATTACGATAGATGTGGCAAATAACAGTGGATTGCATCTCGGTGGATACATAGTTCCAGGGTATTCGATGCTGGTCCAAGCGTTACACCAAGGCACAGCTCAGGTGAAAGTTCAACAAGAATGGCCAAGTTCCCTGGTGCTAGCCAACAGCACAGCCCAAGCTGTGAATAATGGTTGTGCAAAAATGTGTGCGAGTTTTATTAATCAGGTATTGCTAGAAGTAGAAGAAATGTGCGGTGATTTGGCTGTGTACTTGACGGGTGGCGACGCCAACAGCTTTGTTGAGCTTATCCAAAAAAAAATAATAGTTGATGATTCCTTGGTGTTGCGGGGATTGAGTAGAGTTGCGAAAGATATGCTAAGAGGGCACTAGCTTGCGGATAATATTCTTTTTGCTATTAATGCTGAACGTAATTTATTTCTCCTTTGCATGGTTTAATAGGCCAGTCGCCACATTGGAGGCCGAGCCTTTTGTGCAGCAAGGCTTAGAACTTAAAGTCTTAGGTGAGAGGGATGCCAGTAGTAAAGAAGAGGCGCTCGCTACTCGTAGATCAAGCTATTGCCTAGCAATTGGTCCCTGGGATACCGCACAAGCGGCCGAGCGTTCACTGGCCTTGAATAACGAAATGGGCTTGAGCGGTAGAATAGAGCGTTTGTCATTGCGTAAAAATCAACTCCACTGGGTGTATCTACCAGCTTTCGATAGCCGGCAAGAGGCGACAGATAGGTTAAGGGAGCTGCATTTTAAAGGCGTGGATAGTTTTATTGTGACAGAAGGTGAAGACGAGAACGCTGTGTCTCTAGGCTATTTTTCCAACAAGGAATCCGCCATTGGGCTGCAAACTAAAATGATTAATGCAGGCTATAGGGTTGAGGTGAGGGAGACTTGGAAGGATGTTGTGGAATACTGGCTAGTGTTTAATGTGGCTCCGCATGAATTAAATAAAAGCGAGAAAGTGTATTCCAGTGCTGAACTGGAGGGGGTTTCTGTGATGCAGGTAACCTGTAAGAATTAATCTACTTTTAAAGTTGCCAACTTAAATATATTGCCCTATAATTCGCGTCCACTAAGGCTGGCGTAGCTCAGTAGGTAGAGCATCTGATTTGTAATCAGGCGGTCGGGGGTTCGATTCCTCTCGCCAGCTCCAGTTTAATAAAAGCCTTGAATTCAGGGCTTTTTTGTTGACAGCGACAAAGATGCTGTTAGCATAGCAGCGGTTTTGGGAGGAGTTCCCGAGTGGCTAAAGGGATCAGACTGTAAATCTGACGCGAAAGCTTCGCTGGTTCGAATCCAGCCTCCTCCACCAAATTGAATGGTTTTGCGGGTATAGTTCAACGGTAGAACCTCAGCCTTCCAAGCTGATGGTGCGGGTTCGATTCCCGCTACCCGCTCCAAGAAATACGCTCACGTAGCTCAGCAGGTAGAGCACTTCCTTGGTAAGGAAGAGGTCACCAGTTCAAATCTGGTCGTGAGCTCCAAATTTGGGCTCAGGCTCAAGGGTAAGCGAAAGGTTTACCAGAGTGGTCACGATGCCATAGGTTTCGTGGTCTTTTTGTGTATTCTAAGAAAGTTATGTTCTGCTAAGAACACACAACCAAACTAAGAGGTGGTAGCTCGTGGCTAAGGAAAAATTTGAACGCAATAAACCGCACTTGAACGTTGGTACCATCGGTCATGTTGACCATGGTAAGACCACTTTGACTGCGGCACTAACACGTACTTGTCATGAAGTATGGGGCACGGGTGATGCTCGTGACTACAGTCAGATTGATAATGCGCCAGAAGAGCGTGAGCGTGGTATTACCATCGCTACCTCTCACGTAGAGTACGATTCCCCTAACCGTCACTACGCCCACGTAGACTGCCCTGGTCACGCTGACTATGTTAAAAACATGATCACCGGTGCGGCTCAGATGGACGGCGGAATCTTGGTAGTATCTGCTGCTGATGGCCCTATGCCTCAGACACGTGAGCACATCTTGTTGTCACGTCAGGTTGGCGTACCTTACATCGTTGTGTTCCTAAACAAAGCGGACATGGTTGACGATGAAGAGCTAATTGAGCTGGTAGAAATGGAAGTGCGTGAGTTGTTAAACGAGTACGACTTCCCAGGTGATGACACACCAATCATTATCGGTTCTGCGCTTAAAGCTCTAGAAGGTGATACCTCTGAGATTGGTATTCCTGCGGTGCAAAAGCTAGTAGAAACACTTGACGAGTACATTCCTGAGCCAGAGCGTGCCATCGATGGCGCCTTCTTGATGCCTATCGAAGACGTATTCTCTATTGCTGGCCGTGGTACTGTAGTAACCGGTCGTGTAGAGCGCGGTATCATCAAGGTGGGTGAAGAAGTTGAGATTGTTGGTATTCGCGACACTCAAAAAACCACCTGTACTGGTGTAGAAATGTTCCGTAAGCTGCTTGATGAAGGTCGTGCGGGTGAGAACGTAGGTGTGCTATTGCGTGGTACTAAGCGTGAAGATGTTGAGCGTGGTCAGGTATTGGCCAAGCCAGGCACCATCAAGCCGCACACCAAGTTTGAAGCAGAAGTGTATGTGTTAAGCAAAGAAGAAGGTGGTCGTCACACCCCATTCTTTAATGGCTATCGCCCACAGTTCTACTTCCGTACCACAGACGTTACCGGTGCTTGCGACCTTCCTGAAGGCGTAGAAATGGTAATGCCTGGTGATAACGTTAAGTTAGCGGTTGAGCTAATTGCTCCCATCGCCATGGATGAAGGTCTGCGCTTTGCGATTCGCGAAGGTGGCCGTACCGTAGGTGCTGGTGTAGTAGCTAAAATCATCGAGTGATTTGGTGATTAAGATATTTCCGGCTCAGGCTTGCCTGGGTCGGAAGTTTTCTATATAATCCGCACCTCATCTAGTGATGAATAAGTAACCGAGGCATAGTTCTCGGATTTGATGATAATACTCACCACCTCGAGTATGGAGGTTGGCGGGTTTTTGTCATCTTAAATAGTGGCCCGAACAGTCTGGAGTTTGTTAGCTATGGCTAACCAAAGAATCCGTATTCGTCTCAAAGCATTTGATCATCGTTTGATTGATCAGTCCGCGCTTGAGATTGTTGATACCGCTAAGCGGACCGGTGCGCAGGTGCAAGGACCCATTCCTTTGCCTACGCGCAAAGAAAAATTCACTGTACTGACCTCGCCTCATGTTAATAAAGATGCGCGCGATCAGTATGAAATTCGTACACATAAGCGCCTAGTGGATATCGTTCAGCCCACAGACAAGACTGTGGACGCTCTGATGAAGCTTGATTTGGCAGCGGGCGTTGATGTTCAGATTAGCCTGGGATAACGGCATGCAGCACTCTTTGAGTGTTGCGAGTAATAAAGAGGTAGACAATGGCTATTGGTCTAGTCGGTCGTAAATGTGGAATGACACGCGTTTTTGCTGAAGGCGGCGAAAGTGTCCCTGTTACCGTTATCGAAGTTACTCCGAATCGAGTTTCGCAAATTAAAACTGTGGAAACTGATGGTTATAACGGAGTGCAGGTGACAGTGGGTGAGCGTCGTGCTACCCGTGTAACTCGTCCTATGGCGGGTCATTTTGCAAAAGCTGGTGTTGAAGCTGGTCGCGGCGTGTGGGAATTCCGCGCTGAACCAGGTGAGCTAGAGTTAGGTGCAGAGATTTCTGTTTCTATCTTCGAAGAAGGTCAGAAGATAGATGTGGTTGGGACTTCTAAAGGTAAAGGTTTCCAAGGCGCGATTAAGCGTTGGAACTTTAGCGCACAAGATGCTACTCATGGTAACTCCTTGTCGCATCGTGCGCCGGGTTCTATTGGTCAGAACCAGAGTCCTGGTCGTGTTTTTCCCGGTAAGAAAATGGCCGGGCAAATGGGGGCCGAACGTGTAACTGTTCAGAATCTTGAAGTGGTTCGCGTAGATGCCGAAAAGAATCTGCTGCTCGTTAAGGGTGCAGTGCCTGGTGCTACAGGCTCTGACATTATTATTCGCCCTGCGGTCAAGGCATAGGCCTGAGAGAGGATATAGAGGATGAATCTCAATACTGCCTCTGGAGGAACAGTTTCTGTTTCCGAGGTTGCCTTCGGGAAAGACTTTAACGAATCATTGGTTCACCAAGTGGTTGTAGCTTATATGGCTGCTGGTCGCCAAGGTTCTAAAGCACAGAAAAGCCGTTCAGAAGTAAGCGGTGGTGGTAAGAAGCCATGGCGCCAAAAAGGTACGGGCCGAGCTCGTGCTGGTACAATTCGTAGCCCACTCTGGCGTGGTGGTGGTGTAACTTTCGCCGCTAAGAATCGTGATTTTTCACAGAAAATTAACAAGAAAATGTACCGCGGTGCGCTGCAGTGCATTTTATCAGAGTTAGTTCGCCAAGAACGTTTGGTTGTAGTGGATGAGTTTGATGTACCAGCTCCTAAAACTAAAAAGTTGGTGGCCAAACTGAACGAGCTAGAACTAAAAAACGTTTTGATCGTGACTGAAGAAGTAACAGAGAATTTGTACCTTTCTGCACGTAATTTACCGCACGTTGATGTGCGTGACGCGCAAGGTGTTGACCCTGTTTCTTTAATTGCTCACGACAAAGTGGTTGTGACTGTTGGTGCTCTGAAAAAACTTGAGGAGGCACTGGTATGAACAAAGAGCGTATCTTTCAAATACTGTTAGCGCCTCATTTCTCGGAAAAAGCCAGTATTGTTGCCGATAAAAATGGCCAGTTTGTTTTCAAAGTGGCGTTGAGCGCAACCAAGCTTGAGATTAAGAAAGCTGTTGAGCAGCTGTTTGATGTAAAGGTTGATTCTGTTCAAACCTTGCGTGTAAACGGTAAGCGTAAGCAGTTTGGTCGAGTGCAAGGTAAACAGAGCGATTGGAAAAAAGCTTATGTGTCGTTGCAGGAAGGCCAAGATATCGATTTTCTGGCTGTTGAACAGGGGTAATTGAAAATGGCTATTGTAAAGTGTAAGCCTACTTCTCCTGGCCGTCGCTTTGTCGTTAAAGTTGTTAACGACGAATTGCACAAAGGAGCGCCTTATGCTCCGTTAACAGCCAGTAAGAGTAAGTCTGGCGGACGTAATAATGCAGGTCGCATCACCACACGTCATCGTGGTGGCGGTCATAAGCAAAAGTACCGTATTATCGATTTTCGCCGTACAAAAGATGGTGTTCCGGCTGAAGTTGAGCGTTTAGAGTACGATCCAAACCGCTCTGCGTTTATTGCGCTGGTGAAGTATGCAGACGGTGAGCGTCGCTACATCATCGCACCTAAGGGCTTGAAAGCGGGCGATCAGATTCGTTCTGGTCAAGATGCGCCCATCAAAGTTGGTAACGCATTGCCTTTGCGCAATATACCTTTAGGTTCTGCAGTGCATAACATTGAGCTGCGTCCAGGCAAGGGCGGGCAGTTGGCTCGTTCAGCAGGGGCTTCTGTTCAGTTGTTAGCACGTGAGGGTGAGTACGTTACCTTGCGTTTGCGTTCAGGCGAGATGCGTCGCGTACATGCTGATTGCCGAGCCACCTTGGGTGAAGTGTCTAACAGCGAGCATTTCCATCGTACTCTTGGTAAAGCAGGTGCTTCGCGTTGGCGCGGTGTGCGCCCGACGGTTCGCGGTGCTGCTATGAACCCCATTGATCACCCGCATGGTGGTGGTGAGGGTAGAAGTTCAGGTGGTCGTCATCCTGTGACACCTTGGGGTGTGAAGACCAAGGGTTACAAAACGCGTACAAACAAGCGCACTACTAAGATGATCGTTCGTCGTCGTAGCGCCAAGTAGAGAGAGGTTTAAACTGTGCCACGTTCATTAAGAAAAGGTCCTTTTATTGACCATCACCTTCTCGAGAAGGTGGAAGAAGCTGTCGAGACGGGTTCACGTAAGCCGATTAAAACTTGGTCGCGCCGTTCGATGATTATTCCCGAAATGGTTGGGATGACAATTGCCGTGCATAACGGTCGCCAACATGTACCTGTGTTGGTGTCTGAGCACATGGTTGGCCACAAGTTGGGCGAGTTTGCCCTAACCCGCACTTACCGCGGGCACGTTGTGGACAAGAAGGCCAAACGATAAGGGTAACTACTATGGCGACAGAAACTGTAGCGCGCCTTAGAGGCGCCAGCCTTTCAGCGCAAAAAGCCCGTTTAGTGGCCGACCAGATACGCGGCAAAAAAGCGGAAGAAGCGCTGAATATCTTGGAGTTTAGCCCCAAGAAGGCAGCTAAGATAATCAAAAAAGTGTTGGAGTCTGCAATTGCAAACGCAGAAAACAACGACGGTGCAGACATCGATGAGTTGAAAGTATCAACCATCTTTGTAGATGAGGGAGTCACGCTTAAGCGTATCCGTCCTCGTGCCAAGGGCCGTGCTGATCGTATCGATAAGCGCACCTGTCACATCACCGTAAAAGTTTCAGAAGGCGAGGATTAATCAGATGGGTCAAAAAGTACATCCAATTGGCATTCGCCTTGGAGTGGTAAAAGAGCATAGCTCGCTCTGGTATGCCAACCCAAAGGATTACGCTGGTAACTTAGTGACTGACCTCAAAGTGAGGGAGTACCTATTTGATCGCTTGAAAAACGCTTCTGTAAGCAGTGTTAAAATTGAGCGCCCCAGTGAGAATGTTCGCATTACCATAGCCACAGCGCGCCCTGGTATTGTTATTGGTAAGCGTGGTGAAGATGTTGAGCGCTTACGCCGCGATGTGGCAGAAAAGATGGGTGTGCCCGTGCACATCAATATCGAAGAGGTAAGACGTCCTGACTTAGATGCTCAGTTAGTAGGTGAAAGCATTGCTAACCAACTCGAGCGTCGTGTTATGTTCCGTCGTGCCATGCGCCGTGCTGTGCAAAATGCCATGCGTGCTGGTGCAGAAGGAATTCGAGTTCAGGTGTCTGGCCGCTTAGGTGGTGCAGAAATCGCGCGTACCGAGTGGTATAGAGAGGGTCGGGTGCCCCTGCATACTTTGCGTGCTGATATTGATTACGCAAGTGTTCGTGCTGAAACAGCCTATGGCACCATCGGTGTCAAGGTGTGGATTTTCCGTGGTGAAATCCTAGGTGGCATGGAGCAGGCGCAAGAAGAGAAACAGACCAAGGCTCCGAAAAGACGTAGCCGGGGCTAAAAGGTAACTAAGTATGTTGCAGCCAAAGCGTACTAAATTTAGAAAAGTAATGAAGGGCCGTAACCGTGGCCTAGCACAGCGTGGCAACCAAGTGTCTTTTGGGACCATTGGTTTGCAAGCAACTGGTCGTGGTCGTATGACAGCTCGCCAGATTGAAGCAGCCCGTCGTGCGATGACCCGTCATGTTCGTCGTGGCGGTAAAATTTGGATTCGTGTTTTTCCAGACAAGCCGATTACCAAAAAACCCCTAGAAGTACGTATGGGTAAAGGTAAGGGTAGTGTTGAGTATTGGGTAGCACAAATTCAGCCAGGTAGAATGCTGTACGAAATGGACGGTGTTGCAGAAGACGTGGCACGCGAGGCGTTTCGCCTAGCCGCTGCTAAGCTGCCTTTCAGTACACGTATTGTTGTTAGGACGGTGATGTAGTCATGAAACTAGACGAGCTAAGAAACAAAAGTGTTGAGGCGCTGCAGGAAGATTTGCTATCTCTTCGTGAGCAGCAATTCAAACAGCGAATGGCTCTAGCATCTGGCCAGTTCACCAAGACACATGAAATTAGGGAAGTACGTAAGAACATTGCGCGTATTAAAACTTTCCTCACTGAAAAGGCAGGTAACTAGTCATGGCAGAAGCGACGCAAAAAGTTAAGCGGACCGCCACAGGCAAGGTTGTTTCCACTAAAGGCGACAAAACCATTGCGGTTCTAGTTGAGCGCCAGGTTAAGCACGCTCTTTATGGAAAGTTCCTACGTCGTTCTACTAAGTTGTTAGCGCACGACGAAAATAATGAGTGCCGCGAGGGCGATATCGTCACTATTAGTGAGTGCCGCCCTATTTCTAAGCGCAAGAGCTGGACTCTTGAGAAAGTTGTAGAGCAGGCACGAGTTTAAGCCATTGTTGCTATGCACCCATGGTGCAAGTTGGAGATTTAAGCGATGATTCAAACAGAAACCATGCTAGAGGTCGCTGACAACAGTGGCGCACGGCGGGTACAGTGCATAAAGGTGTTGGGCGGCTCCCATCGTCGTTATGCAGCTGTTGGCGACATTATTAAAGTGACAGTCAAGGAAGCAATTCCCCGCGGTCGCGTAAAAAAAGGCGACGTGATGAATGCGGTGGTGGTGCGTACTCGTAAGGGCGTTCGTCGTCCTGATGGCTCTATCATCCGTTTTGACGAAAATGCCGCGGTGCTGTTGAACAACAACAAGGCACCTATCGGTACACGTATCTTCGGACCTGTTACCAGGGAACTGCGTACAGAGCAGTTTATGAAGATTATTTCCCTAGCACCTGAAGTCCTCTAAGCGGGGGGAAAAATGTTAAAGATTAGACGTGATGACGAAGTCATTGTAATCGCTGGTAAAGACAAAGGCGCGCGCGGCAAGGTACTCAAAGTACTCGCTGACGGACGTCTTTTGGTAGCTGGCGTAAATATGGTTAAAAAGCACAAGCGTGGCAATCCTCAGGCCGGCGAGCCTGGCGGCATTATCGAACAGGAAGCGCCAATTCAACGCTCAAACGTTGCTATTTGGAACGCTGCCACAGGTAAAGCTGATCGCGTTGGTTTTGTGATTGAAGACAAGGTAAAATACCGCGTCTTTAAATCCACCGGCGAAAAGATTGGCGCTTGAGAGGTTGGCTAAAATATGAGCACTCTGAAAGAGTTTTATCGTAACGAAATTGTACCCAAGCTTGTTGAAGAGTTTGGCTACAAGAACGTAATGGAAGTTCCTAAAATCACCAAAGTGACCATTAATATGGGTGTTGGTGAAGCCGCACAAGACAGAAAGGCAATTGAAGGTGCTTTGGCAGACATGACTGCTATATCTGGTCAAAAGCCGATCGTTAACAATGCGCGCAAGTCTGTTGCGGGTTTTAAGATCCGTGATGGCTGGCCTGTGGGTTGCAAAGTAACCTTGCGCAATGAGCGTATGTACGATTTTATCGGTCGTTTAGTTGACGTGGCTCTGCCGCGTGTGCGTGACTTCCGTGGTTTAAATCCACGTTCTTTTGACGGTCGTGGAAACTACTCCATGGGTATTCGCGAGCAAATCGTATTCCCAGAAATCGACTACGACAAGATCGACAAACTTCGCGGTATGGATATCACCATTACAACCACTGCAAAAACGGATGATGAAGCCCGCGCCTTACTCCGTGCTTTCAATTTTCCGTTAAGAGGTTAAGGAAATACCATGGCCAAAGTATCCATGATCAATCGTGAAAAGAAGCGCGCACAGCTAGTTGAAAAATATAGCGAGAAGCGTCAAGCGTTGCGTGCTATTATTCGTGACCCAAATGCTGCACCCGAGGATAAATGGGATGCGCAGGTGGCGTTGCAGAAGCTTCCAAGAGATTCTGCACCAACCCGCCAACGCAACCGCTGCCAAATTACAGGTCGTCCTCATGGCGTATATCGTAAGTTTGGCTTGGGTCGTAACAAGTTGCGCGAGGCCGCCATGCGCGGTGAAGTGCCTGGACTCGTTAAGTCCAGTTGGTAAAGTCCCCTTGCGGGCAGTTTAGCGGAGCGACAGCAGCATGAGCATGCAAGATACCCTAGCGGATATGTTTACTCGTATTCGCAATGCGCAAATGGCGAGCAAAGCTCAGGTGGAAGTGCCTTCCTCCCGAGCCAAGGAAGCCATTGCAAAAGTGTTACAAGACGAGGGTTACATTGCTGGATACTCGGTTGTAGGCGATGAGAAAAAGCCACTACTGAATATTGAGCTTAAGTACTTCGAAGGTCGTCCAGTGATTGAGACGATTAAGCGAGTCAGTAGCCCAGGATTGCGCATCTATAAAGGTGCTAAAGATATCCCTCAAGTGAAAGACGGTTTAGGCATCCTAATCGTTTCCACAAACCAGGGTTTTATGACAGATCGCGCAGCGCGTCAGGCCAATGTTGGCGGCGAGCTAGTATGCGAAGTGTCCTGACGATAGCCGCATAACAGGTTAGGTGCAGCAATGTCGAGAATAGCAAAGAGCCCCATCACACTTCCCCAAGGTGTTGAAGTTAAGATTGATGGGCAAGAAGTTAGCGTTAAGGGTCCTAAGGGCACCTTGACACAGGATGTTCATCCTTTAGTTTCTGTTGCGGTTGAAGAAGGTGAGCTTCGTTTTAACCCAGCTGAAGAGTCCGCAGAAGCTTGGGCCCTAGCGGCGACCATGCGTACTCTGGTTAATAATAACGTCATCGGCGTTACTGAAGGTTTTGAACGCAAGTTAGAGCTGATTGGTGTAGGTTATCGTGCACAAGCCCAGGGTAAGGTGGTTAATTTATCCTTAGGTTTCTCACATCCAATCGCTTTCGAGTTACCAGAGGGTGTTACTGCTGAAACGCCAACGCAAACTGAAATTATCTTGCGCGGCAGTGACAAGCAGGTACTTGGTCAAGCAGCAGCCAATATTCGTGGTTTCCGTCCACCAGAGCCTTATAAGGGTAAAGGTGTTCGTTATGCGGATGAGCAGGTTCGCCGCAAAGAAGCCAAGAAGAAATAATTAGCGAGAGTAAACTGATGAAAGATAAAACCATTTCACGTTTGCGCAGAGCAAAGCGCACGCGCATGAAAATCCGTGAACTTGGAGCGATTCGTTTGTGTGTGCATCGTACACCACGACATATCTATGCTCAGTTAACCACGGCGGCAGGTGATAAAATCTTAGTCACCGCTTCCACAGTAGAAGCTGATTTGCGCGCTGAAAAAGGCGGCAACATTGAGGCTGCTGCTAAAGTTGGTCAGCTCATTGCTGAGCGTGCCAAAGCCGCTGGTTATGACAAAGTTGCTTTTGACCGTTCAGGTTACAAATACCACGGACGTGTTAAAGCGTTGGCTGAAGCTGCTCGCGAACACGGGCTAGAATTCTAAAGGTAGAGATATGTCTAAAGTCGATCCTAGCGAAGGTTTGCAAGAAAAGCTTATCCAAGTAAACCGAGTTGCAAAAGTAGTCAAAGGTGGCCGTATTTTTTCTTTTACCGCACTAACAGTGGTTGGCGATGGTAATGGGAGAGTTGGTTTTGGTCGTGGCAAAGCGCGTGAAGTGCCAGCAGCGATCCAAAAGGCGCTCGAGGCAGCTCGTCGTAATATGATCTCTGTAGATCTGAATGGTGCAACAATTCAGCATCCAATTAAAGCAAATCACGGCGCATCAAAAGTGTATATGCAGCCCGCAAGTGAAGGTACTGGTGTAATTGCCGGTGGTGCTATGCGTGCTGTATTAGAAGTTGCGGGTGTTCAAGACGTACTAGCCAAGTGCTACGGGTCTACTAACCCTGTAAACGTGGTGCGCGCTACATTCGAAGGCTTGCGTAGCATGACCTCTCCTGAGCAAGTAGCTGCTAAGCGCGGCATCTCAGTAGAAGAAATCTACAGCTAAGTCTTTTTTTGAGTGGAAGTAGAGCAATGACGGCGAAAACGATCAAAGTAACACAAGTAAAGAGCCTGGCGGGTCGCTTGCAAAAGCACCGCGCCAGTGTTCGAGGCCTCGGTTTGCGTCGCATCGGCCATACCGTCGAGGTTGAAGATACTCCAGCAGTGCGTGGCATGATTAATAAAGTTGCTTACCTGCTGAAAGTTGAAGGAGAGTAAGCCATGCGATTAAACGATTTAAGCCCTGTTGAAGGCTCCCGTTTTAGTGGCAAGCGCGTAGGTCGCGGTATTGGAAGTGGCTTGGGTAAGACTTCTGGACGAGGCCATAAGGGTCAGCATTCTCGCTCTGGCGGTAAAGTAAAGCCAGGTTTCGAGGGTGGTCAAATGCCCTTGCAAAGACGTTTGCCGAAGTTTGGCTTTACCTCACGCAAGTCTTTAGTTCGTGATGAGGTTCGCCTTAATGAACTAAACGGCTTAAATGTTGATGTTGTCGATTTAGAGGCACTAAAGGCTGCAGGTATTGTTCGTAAAGACACCCTGTATGCAAAAGTCGTTCTTAGCGGTGAGATCAACCGTGCAGTTACCCTAAAAGGTATTTCTGCCACTAAAGGTGCTGCCGAAGCGATTAAAGCTGCCGGCGGATCCATCGAAGAGTAAAGGCTAAGTAAATGGCTAAAACCCGTGCACAATCAATTAACCCAGCCACTGTTGATAGCTCCGCTGTCAGCGGTCTGTTAAAACGAATTGGGTTCTTGCTCGGTGCATTAGTGGTGTTTCGAATAGGTGCGCACATTCCTGTGCCGGGAATTAATCCGGACGCAATGTCTAACCTTTTCAGAGAAAACAGTGATACGGTCCTGGGCATGTTTAACATGTTCTCGGGGGGCGCCCTAGAGCGAATGAGTATTTTTGCCCTAGGGGTAATGCCTTACATTACCGCGTCAATCGTAATTCAATTGATGTCTGCTGTTAACCCCACTCTTGAGCAGTTAAGAAAGGAAGGAGAGCAGGGAAGGCGTAAAATTACCAAATATACGCGTTACCTGACTGTGCTTCTGGCATTAATCCAATCAGCCGGGGTTACCGCTGGTTTGTATACGCAAGGCGTGACACTGGTTTCAGAAGCACCGCGTATGATTGACGTGGCATCGTTTTACTTTGTTGCGATCACATCCTTGGTAACTGGTAGTGTCTTTTTAATGTGGTTGGGCGAGCAAATCACTGAACGTGGGATTGGTAATGGAATTTCAATGCTAATCTTCGCAGGTATTGTGGCTGGCTTCCCAGGAGCAATCGCGCAAACTTTTGAAGCTGCACAACAAGGCCAACTTAACTTACTAGTGATGCTATTAGTGTTGTTGGTTGCGTTAGCAGTGGTGTATGCAGTGGTCTTTGTGGAACGCGGGCAGCGCCGTATCACGGTAAACTACGCGCGACGCCAACAAGGACGCCGCATGTATCAGGCTCAGCAAAGTCATTTGCCTTTAAAAGTAAACATGGGTGGTGTAATACCGGCCATTTTTGCAAGCTCAATTTTACTTTTCCCCGCTTCTATAAGCCAGTGGTTTGGCGGTGGGGAGGGTAAATTTTCGGCAGTAATGGGCAAAACGACAGAGATGTTAAATCCTGGCTCGCCGTTGTACCTGTTGTTGTTCACTGCAGCGATAGTGTTTTTCTGTTTCTTCTATGCAGCATTAATGTTTAACCCGCGTGAAGTTGCAGAAAACTTAAAGAGATCCGGTGCATATGTTCCAGGTATTCGTCCCGGTGAGCAGACTGCTCGCTACATCGATGGTGTGATGGGGCGCTTAACTTTGGTTGGTGCTGCATATATGACCTTAGTGTGTCTGCTACCACTATTCCTGCAAGGTGTTTGGAATATACCATTCCATCTTGGTGGTACTTCATTGTTGATTGTCGTTGTGGTGGTAATGGATTTCTGGGCGCAAGTCAATGCTCAGTTGATGTCCACCCAATACGAAAAGCTAATGAAGAAAGCAAACCTTAAAGGTTATGGCGGTAGCGGTTTAGTACGCTGATTTTCAGCACATCTAAGAGAGAGGCAAAACATGAAAGTTCAGGCATCTGTGAAAAAGATTTGCCGTAACTGCAAAATCGTACGTCGCAAAGGTCGCGTAATGGTAATTTGCAGTGCAGAGCCAAGGCATAAACAGCGCCAGGGCTAAAGGTTGTTGTTTAAACAATAGCCAAAAAGGTTGATAGTTTACTGAGGTATAGCTAATATCCCCCCTTCTTGGGGATTAGCTACCCCAGTATGGAAATATAAGCGAAATAGCGGAGATATTCGGATGGCCCGTATTGCTGGCGTAAACATCCCGGACAATAAACACGCAGTGATCTCACTCACTTATGTGTTTGGAATTGGTCGCACCACTGCTAAAGGTATCTGCGAAGCAGTGGGTATCGAACCAACCACAGTTGTCCGTGACTTAAGTGAAGAACAGTTAGATAAAATTCGTGCTGAAGTAGGTAAATTTACTACTGAAGGTGATTTGCGCCGTGAAATCAGCATGAACATTAAGCGCTTAATGGATATGGGGTGCTACCGTGGTATTAGACACCGCCGCGGCTTGCCACTGAATGGCCAGCGCACCAAGACGAATGCTCGTACCCGTAAAGGTCCGCGCAAACCTATCCGCAACTAAACGCAGATTTGAGTAGGTAAGATGGCAAAGTCAAAGAAAGATAGTTCCGTCCGTCGTAAGCGCGTTACTCGTAGCGTTGCGGACGGCATAGCGCATGTGCATGCGTCTTTTAACAATACAATTATCACCATTTCAGACCGTCAAGGTAATGTTTTATCTTGGGCAACTGCAGGTGGTGCAGGGTTCCGTGGTTCGCGTAAAAGCACGCCGTTCGCAGCTCAGGTTGCGGCTGAAAACGCTGGCAACGCTGCTAAAGATTATGGATTAAAGAACCTTGAAGTTCGTGTGAAAGGGCCTGGCCCAGGTCGTGAATCTTCCGTGCGCGCCCTTAATGCTATTGGTTACAAAATCACTAGCATTTCTGATGTGACGCCTATTCCACATAATGGCTGTCGTCCACCTAAGAAACGTCGCGTATAACGGGAGATTTAAGCAATGGCTAGATATCTTGGTCCTAAGTGTAAGCTTTCTCGTCGTGAAGGCACAGACCTCTATTTAAAGAGCGGTATTCGCCCGCTAGAAGATAAATGTAAAGCTGATCAGGCACCCGGTCAGGCGGCTGCTAGCCGTCGTATGACGCGCTTGTCTGAATACGGTTTGCAATTGCGCGAAAAGCAAAAGGTACGTCGCATGTACGGAGTTCTTGAAAAACAATTCCGTAGCTATTACCACAAAGCCGCTCGTAGCAAAGGCGCAACAGGCGAAGTCTTATTGCAGTTGCTCGAAGGCCGTTTGGATAACGTAGTTTATCGTATGGGTTTCGGTTCAACACGTGCAGAAGCACGTCAATTAGTGAGCCACAAAGCGATTCTTGTTAACGGAAATACTGTTAACGTTGCTTCCTTCCAGGTGCGTGCTGGTGATGTGATCTCAGTACGTGAAAAAGCTAAAAACCAACTTCGCGTTAAAGCGGCAATGGAGCTCGCTCAACAGCGTGGTTTTGTGGATTGGATTGAAGTAGACGAAAACAAGCTTGAAGGTACCTTCAAAGCATTGCCAGAGCGTAGTGAACTGCCGGCAGAAATTAACGAAAGCTTGATCGTTGAGCTCTATTCTAAGTAATTTAACCTGAGGGAGCCCTATGACTGCTGTGAACGAATTGCTCACACCGCGCTCTATTGCGATTAATGCAATTAGCCCAACACATGCCAAAGTTGTGTTGGAGCCGTTAGAGCGTGGCTTTGGCCATACTTTAGGTACTGCATTACGCCGTATCTTGCTTTCCAGCATGGAAGGTGCTGCCATTTCCGAGGTTGAAATTGAGGGAGTGCAGCACGAGTACTCTGCTATCGACGGAGTTCAAGAGGATGTAATTAATATCCTCTTGAATTTAAAAGATGTAGCGATACGTTTGAACGATCGTGACTCTGCAACTGTTGATATTAGTGTTAAAGGACCCGCAGTAGTAACTGCTGGTGATATTCAAACTGATCATTCGGTTGAGATTGTTAATCCTGATCATGTGATTTGTACTTTAACTGATGCAGTGGATTTCAAAGCTAGCTTGAAGATTACTAGGGGCCGTGGCTATGTGCCTGCGGATTCACGTCTCAGCGACGATGATGATACACGTGGAGTTGGACGCCTAGTAATTGATGCAAGTTACAGTCCCGTTGAGCGCGTAGCTTATGTCGTTGAAGCAGCACGTGTTGAGCAACGCACTGACCTAGACAAGCTAGTCATTGATATTGAAACAAACGGCGCTATTGATCCTGAGGATGCCATCCGCGCAGCGGCAACCATCCTTAAGCAGCAAATTGCTGTGTTTGTAGCTTTAGAAGAAGATGATAAGCCTGAGCCTAAGCCAGAGGAAGAGGAAGTAGATCCTGTTCTACTACGTCCTGTTGACGATCTCGAGCTTACGGTTCGCTCAGCTAACTGCTTGAAGGCAGAAAACATCTATTACATTGGTGATCTTGTTCAGCGCACTGAAGTTGAATTACTCAAGACGCCAAACTTAGGTAAGAAATCTTTAACCGAGATTAAAGATGTCTTGGCTTCTAAGGGGCTTTCTCTAGGTATGCGCTTAGAAAATTGGCCGCCTGAAAGCCTACGTGATGATGATAGATTAATGGGTAAGCTTCGCTAAGCTTATCTTTGTTAAGATTTAAGGGAGCTTAATGCTCCCCGAATAAAGGAACTGGAACCATGCGACATCGCAAGAGTGGCAGAAAATTAAACCGTACAAGTGCGCATCGCGACGCGATGTTCCGCAACATGACCGTTTCTCTGTTCGAGCACGGTGCGATCAAAACGACTTTGCCGAAAGCCAAAGAGTTACGTCGAGTTGCTGAACCACTAATTACCTTGGCAAAAGAAGACTCAGTTGCCAATCGTCGTATCGCTTTCGCTAGAACGCGTTCAAACCAAGCGGTTGGTATCTTATTCAATGAGCTTGGCCCACGTTATAAAGAACGTCCAGGTGGATATTTACGTGTTCTCAAGATGGGTTATCGTGCGGGTGATAACGCCCCCATGGCCTATGTTGAGCTTGTGGATCGTCCCGAAGACGTTGAGCAGAGTGACGACGAGTAATTCTAGCTCCCAATAAGCAATAAGAAACCCCAAAATTGAATCAACCCAACCGATGGGATGTTCATTAAGGGGTTTTTTATTGCCCGTTATCTTTACAACCAGCGCTTTAGAAACCGTCCCGTGTGGCTTTGCTGGTTATCTGCAACTGCTTCAGGTGTGCCTGTAGCGATTATCTCACCACCACCTGAACCCCCTTCAGGGCCTAAGTCTACTATCCAGTCGGCTGTTTTGATGACATCTAGATTGTGCTCAATGACCACAATGGTATTGCCTTGCTCGCGCAGCCTGAATAAAACCTCTAATAATTGCTTGATATCATGGAAGTGTAAGCCAGTTGTGGGCTCATCAAGAATATATAACGTTTTACCTGTATCGCGCTTAGAGAGTTCTCGTGCGAGCTTAATGCGCTGTGCCTCACCACCTGAAAGTGTAATCGCCGATTGGCCAAGGCTAATATAGCTCAAGCCTACATCTATTAAGGTTTGCAGACGGCGTGCCAAGGCTGGAATGTTCTCAAAAAACTCTCGCGCTTCATCCACCGTCATGCTGAGCACCTCATGGATGTTTTTGCCTTTATATAAAATTTCTAAGGTTTCGCGATTATACCGTTTGCCGTGACATTCCTCGCAGGGAACATACATGTCCGCAAGGAAGTGCATCTCAACTTTGATTAGGCCGTCGCCTTGGCAAGCTTCGCAACGTCCCCCGCGCACATTGAAGCTGAATCTGCCTACCTTATAGCCGCGCGCTTTCGCTTCTTGAGTGCCGGCAAATAATTCACGAATAGCGGTGAAAATACCGGTATAAGTGGCTGGGTTCGAGCGAGGGGTTCTGCCTATAGGGCTTTGGTCGATGTCAATGACTTTATCGAAGTGGTTGAGCCCCTCGATATTTGTATATTTTGCGGCCTTCAACGTGGTGGCTTTGTTCAATGCTGTCGCCGCTAGGGGGTAAAGTGTTTGGTTAATTAAAGTGGATTTACCTGAGCCTGAAACCCCTGTTACACAAGTAAAGAGAGACACTGGGATTTGAAGATCAACGTTTTTAAGATTGTTACCGCTAGCGCCGCTTAGCGTAAGCCACTTATCTTTGGGGGAGCGCCGTTGTAGCGGAACAGCGATACTTTGTTCCCCTTTCAAGTACTGTCCTGTGAGCGATGAGCTTGTATTAATAATTTCTTCCACTGTGCCTGCGGCGATGACTTCTCCACCATGGCGGCCAGCGCCAGGACCAATATCGATTAGGTAATCGGCAGCTCTGATGGCATCTTCGTCATGCTCCACGACAATAACAGTGTTGCCCAGATCACGTAAATGAACGAGGGTGTTAAGCAAACGCTCGTTGTCTCTTTGGTGCAGGCCAATAGAGGGCTCATCGAGGACGTACATAACACCAACCAACCCTGCCCCAATTTGTGAGGCCAAACGAATACGCTGAGCTTCACCGCCGGATAAGGTTTCAGCATTGCGGCTGAGATTGAGGTAGTTTAAGCCTACGTTAACGAGAAATTGTAGACGGTCGCGAATTTCTTTAAGAATTTTTTCAGCAATTTCGCCCTTATGTCCGCTTAGTGTGAGCCGGTTAAAGTACTCAAAGGCTTCACCAATCGGTTTTTCCACGAGCTCTGGCAAAGAGTGGTTGTCTACAAACACGTTGCGGGCAGACTCTTTAAGCCGAGAGCCCTGGCAGCTTGGGCAGGTGGAATGGCTTAAAAAGCGGGCCAAATCTTCGCGCACAGCTTCGGACTCTGTTTCACGATAGCGGCGCTCCATGTTAGGAATTACCCCTTCAAAAGGGTGCTTGCGGATGGCAATGTCACCCCTATCGTTCAAATATCGGAAAGACACCGCTTCTTTTCCTGAACCAAATAAAATGACTTGCTGTGCTGTTTCTGGCAGCTCGTTAAATGCCGTATCAATATTAAATTGATAATGGTCGGCTAAGGCTTGTAGCAGCTGAAAATAATATACGTTGCGTTTATCCCAGCCGCGAATGGCCCCTGCAGCTAGGGAGGCATGGGGATTAATGATAACTTTATCCACATCAAAGAACTGTTTTTGCCCAAGCCCTTCACAGCTAGGGCAAGCGCCAGCGGGGTTGTTAAAAGTAAATAACCGCGGCTCTAATTCATTGATGCTATAACCGCAAGTAGCGCAAGCAAAGCGTGCAGAAAATATTATTTCTTCCACAGCCTCTTCACCCGGCATTGGTGCTATCAGTGCCACGCCATCAGCTAGCTCTAAAGCTGTCTCAAAGGATTCAGCAAGGCGGTTGTGCATGTCCTCTCGCACTCTAAAGCGGTCTATCACAGCTTCGATGGTGTGTTTCTTGTTCTTGTCTAATGCGGGCGTATCATCAAGATCAGTTACGATGTTGTTGATGCGGGCACGAATAAAACCCTGCGCACGAAGCTGTTCTAGGATGTGTAGGTGCTCTCCGCGCTTATCTTGGACTACCGGGGCTAGTAGCATCAGTTTACTGCCCTCAGGCAGGCTGAGCACTTGGTCCACCATTTGGCTAACGGTTTGCGCAGCGAGTGGCAATGCATGGGTGGGGCAGCGTGGTTCACCTGCACGGGCAAAAAGAAGCCTCAAGTAATCATAAATTTCGGTAATGGTCCCCACTGTGGATCTGGGGTTGTGGCTAGTGGATTTTTGCTCGATGGATATGGCAGGCGATAACCCTTCGATTAAATCCACCTCTGGTTTTTCCATAACGGAGAGAAACTGGCGGGCATAGGTGGATAAAGATTCCACATAGCGCCGTTGGCCTTCGGCATAAAGTGTGTCGAAGGCGAGGGAGGACTTGCCTGAGCCTGAAAGCCCGGTGATGACAACAAGTTTGTCACGGGGGATATCAACATCGATATTTTTAAGGTTGTGCGTGCGCGCACCGCGAACTGCAATAGTTTTCATGAAATGAATATCTGCCACCAAAATGCATAGAGGGCAAAGATTGTATCATCTTGACCCTCAATACGTTTAGTAGAGATTGAGATGTTCTTTGGCCCAATTCACCGCTTGCATTCGGTTGCTGGCATTTATTTTTTTAAAGATATTGTAAATATGGGTTTTAACTGTGTGCGGGCTTAGGTTAAGCACATCTGCAATATCTGTGTTGCGAGCGCCGGTGGCGAGCAATCCCAAAATTTCGCCCTCACGCTCAGTTAAATTTGCATCGGCATTGCCGGCTGAAGATCGTAGCACTCTGTGCCTCACAAGGTGTTCCTCTAGTATGTAGCGCGGCAACCATATTTCTCCATCGAGCACAGCTGCAACGCCTTTGAGCAGCATGTCTTGGGGGCAGTCGTGGGTGAAAACCCCATTAACTAGCGGCAGGCGTGCAAGTTTTCTTAACGTGTCATCGTCGTTCACATTAAATACAGCTAAGACTAACTTGCCGCTTTTGGCTATTGGTGAGGAGAGACAGTGGGAAACGAGCTCTTCCGTATTGGCTGTGCCATGGTCTACTAATACTAAGGGGGTTGGTGAGTCGGCAAGGTAGTGTAATGTGGCTTCTGGTGTTTGATGAGTTTGCACTGTATAACTGTGCTTTTCTAAAAACTCACTTAATAAAGTGTTGGGTAAGGAGTTAGCTCCATAGATAGCGAGACTTATTGTTTTCATTGTGTCTTCCGAATGTAAAGTAAACCGAATTGGCTGATAGTATTAGCACAAAAAAGTGCTAACGTTAATAGTATTTACTAGCAAGCTAGCGGGATTGTGACGAATGCTCAGTGGTTTCTTTGTTTTCTATGTTGTTGGATTGATTCTGTTACACTTCCTAGCGCTGTTAAGACGACCTTAGGTGATTAGAGAGCACTTTGCTAGCAAAGGCTTACCTACAAAGACGAGGTTAGCCATTGGCGGTTAATTAAATTCCTGTTAACACTAGTTAGAAAGAAAAGCTTCAAAAGATGAGGAGAGAAATATGTCTCGAGGTGTGAATAAAGTTATTCTAATTGGCAACTTAGGCGCTGATCCAGAGAGCCGAGTTATGCCTAGCGGCGGCAGCGTGACTAACCTTAGCATTGCTACGAGCGAATCGTGGACTGATAGAAATACGAATCAACGCCAAGAACGCACAGAATGGCACCGTGTAGTGCTATTTAATCGATTGGCAGAGGTGGCGGCCCAGTATTTGCGTAAAGGCAGCAAAGTATATATTGAAGGCAGTATTCGCACGCGCAAATGGCAAGACCAGAGCGGGCAAGATCGATACAGTACAGAAATTGTCGCAAATAATATGCAGATGCTTGATAGTCGCGGCGGCAGTGATGGTGGCGACTGGGCGTCGCAGGATAATTATCAACAGCAGAGCGCTCCTGCTCCGCAAGCTGCCCCTGCGCAGCAGGCCTATGGGAGCCAAAATATGGCGCAGCAAGCACCAGCTGCTCCTCAAGGCGGTGGGCTTGATTTTGATGATGATGTGCCTTTCTAGGTATAGCGTGCAAATGAGACAAGAAAGATAACTATAAGCGTAGAAGGTTTTTACATGGCTCGAGCTTGGTTGATGATACTGGTGTTCACTATTGCGTTGCTGTTTTTTGCAATTGTAGCTATGCCGGCCCGAGTCATTATAAAAGAGCAAAATTATATATTGGCGGGTGAACAGCTATCCCTAACAAAGGTTTCTGGAAAGCTGTTGCAAGGTACTGCAAGGTGGCGTTGGCGGGAGCTGGATGGCAAAGTACGCTGGAGGCTGCAACAGGCGCTGCCAGTGCCTAGGATCCGTATTAGGATTGATAGCCCAGCGCTAGAGGCTCAAGGTGGTATAGCTGTGAGCTTGTTGGGAAATCTTGCCATCCAAAATTTAGCGTTAAATGCCGATGTGAAGTATTTTAGCGAAGCGTTGGCTTTAACGGTGGGTGGTGCCGATGGTAATTTACTGGGCGAGCTTGAAGAAGTGCTGTTGACCTCAGAGGGTAGTGTGAGTGCCGAAGGTGTCATAAATTATTCGGGCGGGCATATTCACTGGGCTAATGGCTCTGCTACAGTAGGCCCTTTGCAATTAATTATGGATCGCCAGAGCACAGAGCTTACCCATCTTGAACTGCGTGCTTCATCTTCTACTGAGCTATACATGGATGGCAGTATCAATGGTCGTATATTTGAGTGGCAGGTTTATCGCCGCTGGGTGCAATTGCTAGGTATGAGTCAAGGTGGAGCAGCTGACGACGTGGTATTTAAAATAAGTGATCAATGGTGAACAGCAGTACACTGGTTTAGCGCTAGTGCTGAGTACGGCCTGTTACTGAGAGGCGATAGTGATAATTAAAATAAACCATTGGCTGAGACTGCTTTTTTCATTGGCATTACTCGTGGTGTTGGCCAAAGTGATCGTAGATACATTTTGGTTGTATAGCGAGGGCCCAAGCGATTCCGTGGCAGTGCCGGAGCATTTATATCGCCTTGAAGAGCTGACAAAACGGCAAAAACAAGTAGTATCCGCGGAGCAAATTTCGAATTGGCTGCTGTTCGGCACAAAAGAATCTGAGCCTGTTGTGGAAGAGAAGGTAAAAGAAGCACCGGATACTCGCTTAAGCTTAGAGTTGGTGGGGCTTTTTGCACACAGGGACGCAGCGCAAGCAGTGGCAATGATTGCAGAAAAAGGCAAGGATGCTAATTTGTATCGAGTTGGTGATAAGTTACCTAGCGGTGTTGAAATTGCTGAAGTTCTTGCGGATAGAGTAATTTTGCGCCGCCAAGGTAAGCATGAGACATTACGCATGAAAGAAGGGAAGCTCAGTGCAAAGGATACTGTTAGCCAAGTGCGAGGGATTGAAGAGACTACGCCCGAACGCCGTCCGGCACGTAGGGCAAATCAGAGGCCTACCACAAAAGCAAATCCATCGGATGCAGCATTTGTAATCCCTGGCGACTCTCCTCAACAGCAACGACAAATTATTATCAATGAACTTGGGTTGAAACCCGTGTCTGAATCTAGTGCAGAAGGTTATGTTATTGGTGATTCTGCACCCGCAGCGTTGATTGGTGCAGTTGGGCTGCGTGTAGGAGACCAGATTGTTTCTGTAAATGGGCAAGCGCTTGGCGAAGAGCAGCAAGACATTGCCATTTTAAATGACGTGCTAGTTAGTGGGTCAGCAACCATCGAAGTGGTGCGTGGGACTCGCCGTTTTACCGTAAATTATCCGCCATAGGCTAGAGAATGATAAAACAAATAACTCATTGGCTTTTTATTGGTTTTTTTGCATCTGTGTTGCTTCTGACGGCTCCGTTAGCAGTGGCTGAGGATAACGAAAAAGCTTGGACCGTGAATATTCGTAATGCGGAGATACAAGCCTTTATTGAGAAAGTTGCCGACATGACGGGCAAAAACTTTGTTGTTGACCCGCGCGTGCGAGCTCGTGATGTGACAGTGGTTTCTCGCCACCCTTTAAGCGCGAAAGAAGTCTACGAATTATTTTTAGCAGTGCTGCAAGTGCATGGTTATGCGGCCGTGCCTTCCGGAGACGTGATTAAAATAGTGCCTAACACTACCGCTAAACAAAGCAACTTGCCGCTGACCGAAAGTAGCATCAATGATGGTGAGGAGCTTATTACGCGGGTCATAGTGGTGGAAAACTCACCCGTATCAGAGCTGGTGCCAGTGTTGAGGCCGTTGGTGCCCCAGTATGGCCATCTTGCTGCAGTTTCTAGTGCTAACGCACTTATCGTTAGTGATCATGCTAACAATATTCGTCGCTTGGAAACCATTATAGCCCATTTAGATGGCAGCGAAGCTGAAGAAGTTGAGGTGGTTGCACTAAAGCATGCTTGGGCAGCTGATGTTCTGA
Organism: Alcanivoracaceae bacterium; assembly: GCA_027324795.1. Lineage (GTDB taxonomy): Bacteria > Pseudomonadota > Gammaproteobacteria > Pseudomonadales > Alcanivoracaceae > CALEAR01. The sequence goes on along the minus strand of DAHVSB010000004.1, from coordinate 38,652 downwards.
AGCTGATTGAGGCGATGGTGCCGGTGGAAGGAGCCGGTGGCAGCGGGAAATCAAACCGTGAGGGCCGTTTAAGTATAGTGGCAGATGAAAGGACTAATCGGCTATTGGTACGAGGTGATGCGAAGAGTCGTGACAGCGTGATCGAACTAGTGCGCGAGATGGATGTGCCACCTAATCAAACCGGCTCAGTGCAAGTGATGCGCTTAAGCCATGCAGATGCGGAAGAAATGGCTGAGCTATTGAGGGGGTTCTTAGAGGCGGAGGCTGATAACGACCCTAAAAGCAAGGGGAAAAAACGCTCGTTTATTCAGCCAGATGTTCCCACTAACTCGCTCGTTATTCGTGCTGAGCCACTTATGATGCAGGAAGTGAAAAGTATTGTGCGCCAACTTGATGTGCGTCGTGCACAGATTTTGATTGAAGCCGCAATTGTTGAGGTCGGTGGTGATAAGGGCTTGGATTTAGGCTTTCAATGGGCTGGCGGCAATAATCGTAATGGTTATGGCGGCACTAATTTTTCAAATGTAGGGATGAGTGTTAATGATGTGGTGCGGGGTGTGTTGGGTAATTCAGCACCTCAGATTGCGGATGGAGCCACCATTGGCGGGGGGGAAACGGACAGCCGAGGTAATTTGCGTTGGGGCGGTTTCCTGCAAGCCTTGTCCTCTGAAACCGATGTTAACTTGCTTTCAACGCCGAGTATTCTCACATTAGATAACCAAGAAGCATCTATTATCGTGGGACAAAATGTGCCTTTTGTGACAGGGCAGCATACTAACAGCAGTTCAGGTGGTGGTACCAATCCATTTCAAACCATTCAGCGTGAAGATGTTGGTATTACACTTACTGTGACCCCCACCGTGGCCGGCGATAGGACCGTAAGGTTGGTATTAGAGCAAGAAGCTTCAGCGGTGCAGTCGGGGGCTTCGGCGGCCGTGGATTTAATTACCAGTAAGCGTTCTATTAACACCACAGTGCTAGCGGATGATGGAGAAACCATAGTGCTGGGTGGGTTGATCCAGGATGACGTGCGCAAAACAGTCCAAAAAGTACCTATTCTGGGAAGTATTCCTGTGCTTGGTGCTTTGTTTCGATCCACCACAGACGTAAAAGAAAAGCGCAATTTGATTGTCTTTTTGCGACCCACAATTTTGGCAGATAACCAGCGCTTGGCTGAACTAACTCAGCAGCGTTATCTTGGGGTAACGGCGATGCAGTTTACGGTAAACCGGAAGGGTGAGCTTAAACGCCTCGTGCCTGAGCCTCTGCCGGTTAACGCAAGTGATCTTTTTGATGGACGCCAGGCGCCCACAGATGCACTTAAGGAAGCTGCTATACAGTAAATATCAAGCGTAGCTCTAAAAAATATACCCACTTATTAAACCGCCCCAAAAATCAAACAATTTTTGGGGCGGTTTAATTATGCAAAAAAATCGGTTTTTTTAGGCGGTACAGTGTTTACCAGTGAATGCCTTTGAACAAGCGAGAGAACGCTTTTTGTTCCCGCACCGTTTTAGCACTTTCATTATTGCCAAGGGCGGCTGCAGAATCAGAAAAGATTTTGTAGCCACTGTTCATCACAGTCTCGGTGATTTTAGGGGTTAGGAAGTGCATGACTGACCCCATGATGCCGAGTTGAGTCGCGATGCGCTTGGGTTTGCGAATAATAGCATCGCATATCATGTCTGCAGCCTGTGAAGGGCTGATGGTAGGCACATGATTGTAAATTTTGGTGGGAGCAATCATAGGAGTGCGTACTAAGGGCATGTTGATTGTGGTAAAGCTAATCCCTTGGTGAGCAAGTTCTGAAGCTGCGCAGCGGCTAAAAGCATCTAGGGCAGCTTTTGAAGCAACATAAGCGGAAAAGCGTGGCGCGTTAGTTAGTACGCCAATGGAGGATATATTAATAATATGACCGCTTCCGCGCTCTGTCATGCTAGGTAACAATGCCATAATAAGCTTTAGCGCTCCAAAATAGTTAAGCTGCATGGTGCGCTCAAAGTCATGGAAACGATCCACAGTGTTGATGACGGACCGCCTAATGGAGCGCCCGGCATTGTTGATTAAAACATCAACTCGCCCGTGGTCTTTGATAATATCGGCTATCAGTTTGTCGCAGCTGTCCATATCGGAAACATCACACTGATAAGCGTGGGCCTCACCATTGAGCTTGCTGATTTCATCGAGTGTTTCACTGAGCTTCTCTGGTGTTCGCGCCACCACTATAACTTTGGCGCCAGCGCGCGCTAGCTTCAAAGCGGTGGACTTACCAATACCAGACGTGGCGCCTGTTACCATTATGACTTTATCGTGTACGGCTTCTTCTAGGCTTAAAGAAGGTTTTTGGGCTAGCTCACGTTCTTCGCGTTCTGGGTCTAAATGATTTTCCCAATAGTCCCAAAGTACCTGCGCATAAGATTCTAAGTCAGGCACGGTTAAGCCGCTGCCAGCCAAAGCCTTTTGCGTAATATCGCTAGCGTAGCGAGTGGGTAGAGTGAGGAACTGTAGCGCCGATTCTGGGATGTCTAAATTGTCCAAGAGCTGCGACATGACAAAACGCGAAGGAGGCATTTTGCTTACTCCGCGCTTTAGTAAGCCAGGCATTTTATCGATAACACTCCTGTCCAAGCGCACCGCAAGCTTGGGCGCGTCGGCGACACCTGCGAAAATATTAATAAGCTCGCCTAGGCTATAATGGCGCGGCGAAGTGAGATGGAAGCACTTACCATCTTCACCTTCTTTATGGGCTAGGAAAATAAAAGCATCGGCCACATAGTCCACCGGCACTACGTTAAATATTCCACCCTCAATGCCTAATAGAGGGATCCAGGCGGGCAAAATATCGTGTAAGCGCTGGATAAGCTTAAATAAATAGTAGGGCCCGTCTATTTTGCTGATTTCTCCAGTGGTGGAATCGCCCACAACCATGGCGGGACGATAAATGCGAAATGGGATATTGCACTCTTCCCTAACCACAGCTTCAGATTTGTGTTTGGTTTCTAGGTAAGGATTAGTGAGGGCGCCAGCCTCCACAAACATGTTCTCGGTAAAAGTGCCATCGTAAAAGCCAGCGGCCGCAATGGAGCTCATATGGTGGAAGCATTTTGCTCCTAATGTTTCAGCGAGTGCCACGGCTTGGCGAGTACCTTCGATGTTGGTATTGGCTTGTGTGTCTTCATCCTGACCTAAATCATACACAGCACCTAAATGGTAGAACTGGTCGACCTGGGTGGCTAGGTCGTCTATGCATTGTTTTTTAACGCCGAGAAGCTTGCGGTTGAGGTCGCCATTAATAGCAACAAGGCGATCGGCAGATACGTTGAGGCGTTTGCGAATAGCGTCGAGTTTGTATTCCGACCCATCGCGCACTAGAGCAAAAACGCGGGCGTTTTCATCACGGCGCAACAGGCGTGCTACCACAAAACGGCCAATAAAACCGGTGGCACCAGTAACGAAATAGTTCATAGGAGTCCTCTTTTAAAAATAAGTCCATCTAAAATAATTATTATTGGAAAAGAATTTTTCGCTTTTTATGGTTGTTGCTTATGCATGGCACAAGTTCTATAAACAATAGCGGAAAGATGGGGATGTTTGCTAGTAAAATGATGGACTGCAGAGTTCCGTAAACAGTCCTGCGCTAAGCCGTGGCTTGTGTTATGGTGCGCGCAACTTGCAAATTTATTAATGCGACGGAACTCAGAGTGATTATTCTTAAAACAACCTTGTCGGTGAAAATGCAGCATTTAGAAGATGTTGTGGAGCTAGCACGGGATGCGGCAGCAGCTATCATGCATGAAAAAGGTTGCTTAGCCTATGAGGTGTATTTGCAAACGGAAAATCCCGGCCAATTAGTGCTGTGGCAGCAATGGCAAACCGAAGAAGAGGCGGAACACTACGCTGATTCGGCGGGCGCACAAGAGTTTTTGGAGTTACTACACTCTTATACTGTGCAGTTAGTAGATCACCAGCAGTTTACAGTTGCAGAGCCTGAGGCTATTGCCGTGATCGACGAAGAGCCGTTAGTTTATCTTGGTGAAGAGGTAGTGGTGCATTAAAGTTGGGGCCACCATCTCAGGAGGGGATGATGGCGGCCCCGCTGCAAGATTAAGCGCTACGCTTTTCACCTGCAGCAATTAGTTCATCAATGAACTTTTCGCCTTCTTCCTTGGCTAGTACGCTCGCACCAACGGCGGCGAGAACGAACTCATTTGTACTGTCTGCAGCTTCCGCTTTCTCTTTGCGGCCAGCTTCGACGCAACGCTCATAAACTTCTTGGCGCTTGGCCGGAAAAGTTGCTTGCAGCTCTTTTAATGCGGCAAGCAAGCCACGGCTAGCTAAAAAAGATTTTGCTTTGCTAGCGGCGTCTTCGCCTAGTTCTTCGGCGCCTGCAGTGGCGTAATCGTTGTAGAGGGTTTGTGCTGTTTCTTCAGCACGGGTATAAGCACCTAGACCAACGAGGTAAGCTTTGCGACTTACTTCCTTGGCGCGCTCAACAAATTCGTTGATTTTGTTTTGAATCTCTTGCTGTGTGGTAATTTCAGCCATTAACCTAGTCCTTTGTGTGTTGAGGTTGACAGCAGCTGTGCGCTGTGGGGTGTAGAATAGTGGACGAGGCTAAGAATAAGCGTTGTTGCTGTTAGACAATAAAACATGCGTAGTGCTAGAGAAAGCAAGAAGATATGAACTTCGAGACCTCTAGCACGGTTGGATGTAAGGTTGAGCCCTATAATGGGTTTTGAGTTCACTTTGTAGGAAAAGCAGATGGCAGAACATCAGATCGCCGAAGTGCCTGAGCGCATTTGGTTAGCAGGAAAAAAAGTAGCTAAAACTTGGAGTGCTCAATATAACGTGGCTGGATGGATTAATGTAATCAGTGGGCAAGGTAGCTTTTCTTTAGTTGCTCGTTATCAAGATACAGAGGGCGTAAAAGAAGTGGTGATCGACAGCGCAACAGCGTCTAGTGCCGGCGCCTTGTTGCTCTCTAATAAGGCAACCTTTCAGTTTTCTGGGAAGGCAAAAAATATGGTTTTATTGTTGATTACCTCTGATGCTGCGGCACGTTTCTCTGTGGATGAGTTGTACATGCAAGACGCGCAGGCCCCCCAGAGCACTCAAAGCAAGCTGGTGGCTGCTTACTGATTTAGCCCACTTGCTGCTGCGGCGCGCTCTCAAGAGTTGCTTGAGCGCTGTCTTGTGGGGCTGTATGTGGCTGTGAAGCTTGGAGTGTTGGGTTGACCAACGATTCCGGCATAGTATGAAACTCTAAGCCGGTTAGGCGGCATAAGTGCTCGAGCGCCTGCTCGGGCCTTTTTTTGTTGATGGCGATTACCTTCTGCGTCATTTCCCTTCCCCTGTTCTTTATACCCTTTAGCGAACTATCAGCAAAAATGTTAACCAGTTCAATCCCTGGGGCGATAAAATCAGCAGTGTTTTAGAAATATCTCGGTGGGGTGGGGTGAAAAATAGTGTTGCGTGCAAGGAAGTGACGCAAGGTGACATTTATTGGTTCGGATATTTGTCACCGAATTAGGGAGTGAGCAAAGTAGACAAACTATTTTAAGTAAGTTCTTAGCTTTAGTTGTGGTTTATGCTTTACTTAGCTTCCGAATCTGGGAGTAACATTAGGAGGAGTTGATGGCAGATTTGCATGAACGCTTGGCTAAGGATACTCGAGCCATCGGTGAAACGGCCCATGTGTGGCTACGATGGATGGATGATCAGCGATACCCTTGGGTGGTGGTGGTTCCCAAATTGGAGGAAGTTACCGAGTGGTACCAACTCTCAGAAGAGCAGCAGCAATATCTGCTGAAGGTGGTAAACCGTTGTGCGAAGCATTTACATAAGCTCACGGGAGCAGCCAAAATAAATATTGGCACTTTAGGGAATATGGTGCCTCAATTGCATGTGCACGTTGTGGCGCGGTTCACTGATGATGAAGCCTGGCCCGGCCCTGTGTGGGGCAGCGGGCAGCCTCGACCTTGGGGGGAGGGGGAGCAGCCTAGCTGGCTTGGACCGCTGCGAGAGCGGCTAAGCCATTATGATAAAGAGGCTGACTAACGCCCTTCTTTGAGTGCTTCTAACAGCTGTTGGTCTTTAAGTAGGCGTTCTAATGTGCGGGTAAGCTCATTGTTGATGAAGTCAGCGTTTTTGCTCGTAGAGGGGGTGATGGGCATGCTGTGCTCGGTTTTGCTGCGATAGCGATTGCTATAAATTAAGTCCCCCTGCTGGCGTATCTCAGCTCTGAGAAAAGCTTGCATGGTAACGCCGTTTACCACAGTACCTTCGGCGGGCGTATAAAGAAGCTCATCAATAAATACAGTGAGTTGACGTTGGTGGCCATCGGGATTAAGAACATTAAACCCTTGTTGGTGTAGGCCTTTAGTGGTGGCTTCGTATACTGCTTTGGGTAGATCGTTATTAATTAATAACAAACTAGTGTCAGGATAGGTGCCGCCGCGGCTGCCTAGTTCATCGTTAGGGCGCTCGTCCCTAACAATAACGCTCACAGGCGTGTTGGCGCCGTAAGCACTATATTCCACTTGTGGTGAGGGTGTGATGTCCACTCGTTGCGGACTTAATCCGCAGCCGTGTAATAACACCATCACAACACTTATCGCGATCACACGCATGTTCATTATTAAACGCATTGTCAGTGCTTCCTTTGACTCGCTTGGTGGGCAAGATGGATTAAAGCCTCTTTATAGGAGGAGTGGCTAAGCTGGCTAATGGCATCGATAGCGAGTTGTGTTTGGTGCTCAGCAGCTTTTTGCGTATAGTCGAGACCGCCAACCTTTTGCACAATAGTCACGACCTCGTCTAGCTTGTCCACATCGCTATTTAGAATTGCTTGGCGGATTAATTCGGCTTGCTGGGGGGTGCCCTCACGCATGGCGTATATTAATGGCAGTGTAGGTTTGCCTTCAGCTAGATCGTCGCCCACGTTTTTACCTAGCAACTCAGCGTCACCGGTGTAGTCGAGCACATCATCTACCAGTTGAAAAGCGATGCCGAGATGGCGGCCATAAGCGCCTAAAGTGCCACGAATATGGGCTACCTCTTGATCGTTTTGTGCCATTAATACAGCACCCGTCTCAGCAGCGGATTCAAACATTTTTGCTGTTTTGTGGTGGATTACCCGCATGTATTGCTCTTCGGTGGTGCTAGGGTTGCGGCTGTTAAGCATTTGCAGAACTTCGCCCTCTGAAATGACGTTGGTGCTAGCCGATAAAATATCAAGCACATGGAAGTTGCGGATTTTTACCAATAGTTCAAAAGCGCGAGAAATTAAAAAGTCGCCCACGAGCACGCTAGCAGCATTGCCCCAAACAGCGTTGGCAGTAGGACGGCCTCGGCGCATATCTGACTCATCTACCACATCGTCATGCAGTAAGGTTGCGGTGTGTAAAAACTCAATAATGGCGGCGATATCAATATGCTGCGAACCTTGGTAGCCGTAAGCACGGGCACAGAGCAGTCCTACTAATGGGCGCAAACGTTTTCCGCCACCGCTAATAATGTGCTCGCCAATTTCGCGAATAAGGGGGACATTGGTATTGAGATGGTGGGTGATATAGGCATCTACTGCGTTGAAGTCATCGGCCACCACAGCCGTTATGTCTTTGAAGTTCATAGGATAAGGATCCTGAAAAGTAGCTAAAGCAATTTGCGAAGAAAAGGATTTATCGTGTTAGATGACATAACCCTAGAGTTGTAGGGCTTGAGTGTAGTGGATTACGCCATGGACGCCAAACTTCAAGGGTAAAAAAACTTTCTAGTGTTGTTGTCAAGCGTTCTATGTCGTATACTTTCGCACCTCATTGGGTTAGCCCATTTCCATAGTGTCAAAGTGGCTTACAAGCGTTTATTGAAACCGCCACCACGACGTTAATCAAAGAGAGATTAGTATGTACGCAGTCATCAAAACCGGTGGCAAGCAGTATCGCGTAGAAGAAGGCGATGTGTTACGCATTGAAAAACTCGAAGTAGGTGTTGGTGAAACACTTGAGTTTGATGAGGTATTGCTCGTAGCCAACGGTGAAAACATCAATATTGGTCAGCCCCTTGTTGAGGGTGCTAAAGTAACGGCCGAAGTGGTGGCTCAAGGGCGTCATAAAAAGATTCGCATCGTTAAGCTACGTCGCCGTAAGCATTCCCGTAAGCAGCAGGGCCACCGCCAGTGGTTCACTGAAGTCAAAATTACCGGAATCGCCGGCTAATAAACGCAAGCAGCGAGGATATTAAAGATGGCAACGAAAAAAGCGGGTGGTAGTACTCGAAATGGTCGCGATTCGGAAAGTAAACGCTTAGGCGTTAAACGTTTCGGCGGCCAGCTAGTTAAAGCGGGTGAAATCATTGTTCGTCAGCGTGGCACACAATTCCACTCCGGCGCCAATACAGGTTTAGGCCGCGACCACACTATTTTTGCTACGGCAGAAGGCCGAGTGAAGTTTGAAGTGAAGGGCCCACACAATCGTAAGTATGTAACGATTGAACCCGTAGCTTAATAACGGCTCAGTGTGAAAAGCCCCGCCGGAGTTATCCGGACGGGGCTTTTTTGTTTTATGATGAGCGTTGAGTAAAGTATTCGCCCACTTTGAGGGCAAGGGCACGCATAATGAAGTTTGTTGATGAAGCCGCTATACGCGTACAAGCAGGTAATGGCGGTAATGGCTGTCTAAGTTTCCGCCGTGAAAAGTTTATTGAGTTTGGTGGCCCAGATGGTGGCGATGGCGGCCAAGGTGGTAGTGTGTGGGTGGAAGCCGACCACAACTTAAACACCTTAATCGATTACCGTTACCAAGGCTTCTATAAAGCTGCAAACGGTGAAGGTGGTCAAGGGCGACAGCGCACGGGCAAATCGGCAGAGGATGTAGTGCTAAAAGTACCCGTGGGCACCACAGTGATTGATGCAGAAATCGAAGAGGTGCTTGCTGACCTGGTGGAGCCCGGTGAGCGTGTCAAAGTGGCTCAAGGCGGACGCGGCGGCATGGGTAATACTCGTTTTAAGAGTAGCACTAATCAAGCTCCTAGGCGCACCACGCCCGGTACGCCTGGAGAGGCTCGTCGTTTGCGTTTAGAGCTCAAAGTACTAGCGGATGTAGGGCTGCTAGGTATGCCTAATGCTGGTAAAAGTACTTTGATACGCGCCGTGACAGCTGCGAAGCCTAAGGTGGCGGATTATCCCTTTACCACGCTAGTGCCGCAGTTGGGCGTGGTGAAAGCGGACCGTTATCGTAGTTTTGTGATGGCTGATATTCCTGGTCTGATAGAGGGTGCCGCCGAAGGAGCAGGGTTGGGTATCCGTTTTTTAAAGCATTTAGCCCGCACCCAGCTGTTGCTCCATGTGGTGGATGTGGACCCAGTGGACGGTAGCGATCCAGTGGAAAATATACTGGCGCTAGATGCTGAATTAGAAAGCTTTTCCCCTGCGCTCGCAGCACAGGAGCGCTGGTTGGTATTGAATAAGTTGGACTTAATTCCAACTGAAATGCATCAAGAGTTGTGTGACGATATTCTTGGGCGCTTAAATTGGCGCGGGCAGATTTTTCGTATTTCTGCCGCCACTGGAGAGGGCACGCAAGAGTTGGTGTATGCGCTAATGAACGCCATTGAAGAGCGTCGTTTGCGCGAGGCAGAAGACCCCGAGTTCAGAGAAGAGCAGGAAGCATTACGAAAATTGCTCGAGGAGGAGGCGCGCGAGCAAGTGCAGCATGAAAAAGCGCAACGACGATTGCAGCGTCAAGCAGCTATGGAAGATGATGACGACGATGACGATCACGACGTTGAAATTATTTATTCTCCTTAAATAGCTTGAAAGGAAAAGCATGGCCGTGGAAATAGAGTCAGGGCGTTGGATTATTAAAATAGGTAGCTCCTTGCTTACCAACGATGGGCAAGGGCTCGATGTTCAGCTGATGCAGCGTTGGGTAGACCAGATGATGGCGCTACGGCAGCAGGGTATTGAGGTGATTGTGGTGTCGTCGGGTGCTGTGGCGGAAGGTATGGGGCGCTTAGGGTGGCAGTCGCGACCAAGTTCATTGCATGAGTTGCAGGCAGCAGCAGCAGTGGGACAGATGGGGTTGGCCCAGGCGTGGGAATCGCGTTTTCAACAGCATAACGTGGCTACTGCTCAGATTTTACTAACGCATGATGATCTTTCACATCGAACCCGCTATCTCAACGCGCGTTCTACCTTGCTAACACTATTGCGTTATGGTGTGGTGCCTGTAATTAATGAGAACGACACAGTGGTCACCGACGAAATACGTTTTGGTGATAACGATACCTTGGCAGCCTTAGTGGCCAACTTGGTGGTGGCCGAGCGGCTGGTGATTTTGACGGATCAGCAAGGCATTTACGATGCGGATCCGCGCCATAACCCTGGCGCTAAGTTAATCCGTGAGGCCTATGCTACGGACCCAGCAATTAAGGCGGTGGCCGGCGAGACGGGTGGTGCGCTAGGGAGTGGCGGCATGAGTACTAAGGTAAGGGCCGCTGTGCTAGCTGCACGTAGTGGGGCAATCACCACGATTGCAAGTGGCCGCAGCCCTGAAGTGTTGGCTGCCCTGGCGGCAGGTGAGGCACCGGGCACTACTTTGCTGCCAGATACAAATCCTTATAACGCGCGCAAGCAATGGTTGGCGAGCCATCTGCAAATGAGGGGCACAGTTACATTGGATCAAGGGGCAGTCAAGCGGTTACGCGAAGCGGGTTCTAGTTTGCTGCCGGTGGGCGTGCTGGCCGTGGATGGTGATTTTCATCGCGGTGAAATGGTGGCATGTATTAGTGAAAAGGGCGAAAGAGTGGCTTGCGGGCTGAGTAACTACAGCGCCCAGGAAACAGAGCGCATTGCAGGAAAGAAAAGCACAGAAATTGCGGAGGTGCTTGGTTATAGTAATGAAGAAGAATTGATCCACCGTGATAACTTAGTGCTGTTGTGATGTAGTTTTACCAATAAAAAACCGGCACTAAGGCCGGTTTTTTATTGGTTGCTCAGGGTTAAACTAAGCAGCTGTACCCATAGCTTTGATTTTGCTATTCAAGCGGCTCTTGTGGCGAGCGGCTTTGTTAGGGTGGTATTTGCCCTTACGGGTTGCCTTGTCCAGGACCGAAACAGCCTTCACATAGCTTTCTTGTGCAGCCTGCTGATCACCGGACGCAATGGCAGCGTTTACCTTTTTCAGATAAGTACGCACCATGGAACGCATGGCAGCATTGTGCTGACGACGCTTCTCTGCTTGACGTGCGCGCTTACGTGCTTGCGGTGAGTTAGCCAAGGTCCTGCTCCTGTCCGAATCTTGTTCGAAAATAGTGATTGTTAAAGTGTGCGGAGAGAAGCCTCTCCAAGGGACGACTTGTTCGACCCTTATTAAGACGCGCAACTATGCCAATCTCTACGGCGATTGTCAACGTCTTACTAGCCGTTTGGCCCAACATTGGGTACGCTTTGGCGAGTTTTGAATAGGGCTTATTGATGGAAACGACAAACTCTCAAGAAACACAACAGTCCAAGGGTGGTTTGCTCGCCTCGGCTATGGTGGTGAGTGCCATGACCTTGCTGTCGCGTGTGATGGGGTTGGTGCGGGATGTGGTGCTCGCTCGTTTTTTGGGGGTGTCCGCAGGAACGGATGCTTTTTTTGTAGCTTTCCGCATACCTAACTTTTTACGTCGCTTATTTGCAGAAGGTGCGTTTAACCAAGCTTTTGTTCCCGTATTAAGTGAGTATAAAAACAACGGGACTAAAGCAGCAGCTAAAGAATTGATAGATAGAGTTGCTGGTACTTTAGGGTTTTCTTTGCTCACGGTTACCGTGCTCGGGGTGGTGGGAGCGCCTTGGTTAATCATAGTGTTTGCGCCAGGCTTTGGCAGCGATCCCTTTAAGCAGCTGCTAGCCACTGAGATGTTGCGTATTACGTTTCCTTATTTGTTCTTTATTGCGCTCACTGCATTCGCAGGGAGCATCTTGAATACGTGGGGCCGATTTGCGGTGCCTGCGTTTACCCCTGTGCTGCTTAATATTTGCCTAATAGGTGCAGCCTTAGTGTTGGCGCCTCTATTTCCTGATGAGCGCATGGCTGTAGCATTGGCGTGGGGCGTGTTGGTGGCAGGTATGGCGCAACTTATGCTGCAGCTGCCTTTCTTGGCGCGCTTGGGCTTAATGCCTAGGCCCCGGGTAGCGTTTCGAGACTCTGGCGTTAAGAAAATTATGGCGCTAATGGCGCCCGCCTTGTTTGGTGTGTCTGTGAGTCAAATTAATTTGTTATTAGATACGGTGTTGGCCTCATTATTAGAAACGGGCAGTGTGACTTGGCTTTATTATTCAGACCGGTTGATGGAGCTACCTTTAGGTTTGTTTGCCATTGCTATTGGCACTGTTATTTTGCCCAGCCTATCTAAAAACCACGCGGCACAAACCCAGGAAGAGTTCTCGCGCACCATGGATTGGGGGGTGCGGTTGGTAGTACTATTGGCGGTGCCCGCCGCCGTGGCTTTGTTGGTATTGGCCAAAATTTTGCTTGCGTCTCTGTTCTTTTACGGTGAGTTCGGTTTAATAGATGTGGAGCAATCAGCAAAAGCGTTGCAAGCTTACTCTTTGGGGCTGCTTGCTTTTATGTTGATTAAAGTTTTAGCTCCGGGTTTTTTCGCACGCCAAGATACTCGTACACCTGTGCGCATTGGTATTATTGCCATGGTCGCTAATATGGTGCTCAACCTTATGTTGGTGTGGCATTACCGCCATGTGGGCTTGGCTTTGGCTACGGCGGCATCGGCGTGGCTAAATGCTGGCATGCTGTGGCGTGGCTTGCGCCGCGAAGGGGTATATCAGCCTAGTGCCTTATGGCGGTTCTTGTTGCCTCGTTTGTTGTTAGCGGTAGCGCTTATGGCCTTTGTGATTTATTGGTTGTCGCAACAAACCCAGGTATGGTTTGAGGGGCTTGCCTATCAGCGTGGTTTAATGTTGATGTTGCTTGTGCTGGTGGGGGGAGCGACATATCTAGGTGTTTTGTTGGCAAGCGGCGTGCGTTTGCAGCATTTGCGGCGCTAGCGAAAGACCCTGCTGCGCCGATGGATGAAAATCAACCTCATAGTCCCTATAATCCCAAGCTTTATTAAGCGCTAGGAATGCTATGCAGCTGATTCGCGGAATACATAATTTTCAAGGTCAAGGGACAAGCCCTTGTGTCTTGACCATTGGCAATTTTGATGGCGTGCATTTGGGCCATCAACGCATATTGGCGCGGGTAAAAGAAAAAGCGCGTGAACAACAATGGGCAAGCTCAGTTATGTTGTTTGAACCACAACCTATGGAGTGGTTTAAACCAGAGCAGGCGCCGGCTCGGATTATGTCCTTGCGCGACAAACTCACCGTGCTACGACAGCATAATATTGAGCGTGTTTTTTGTGCGCGTTTCAATAAAAGCTTCCAAAGCCTAAGTGCTGGGGATTTTGTCCGACGCGTGTTGGTGGAGGGGCTTAACGTGCGCCACTTGGTGGTGGGAGATGACTTTCGCTTTGGCAGTGGCCGCGAAGGTGATTTTGCTTACTTGCAGCAAGCAGGCGCTGCGTATGGCTTTACTGTGGAAGATACGCCCACGTATCTCCATAAGGGCGAACGTGTTTCGAGCACTCGTATCCGTAGTGCATTAGCACAAGGCGATTTAGAGACGGCAGAGGCCTTGCTTGGGCACCCTTATTTTATCAGTGGTCGAGTGCACCACGGTGATAAAATTGGTCGCACATTGAATGCCCCCACGGCTAATTTAGTATTGCGTCATGCCAAAGTGCCCATTAGTGGCGTATACGCTGTTACCGTAACTGGCGCAGGATTAAAAGAACATGCAGCGGTGGCGAGTGTGGGCACGCGTCCCACGGTGGATGGTAAAGAGCTACGCTTAGAAGTGCACTTGCTTAACTTTGAGGGTGATTTATACGGGCAGCACCTCACTGTTACCATGAAACATTTTTTACGCCCTGAACTTAAATTTGATGGGCTTGATGCTTTGCAGCAAGCCATCCATCAAGATATTCAACAAGCCACTCAGTGGTTTTCAGCAAAAGGCCTATTGTGATGACAGATTATAAAGCCACCCTAAACCTGCCGCACACTGATTTCCCTATGCGGGCAGGTCTTGCTCAGCGTGAGCCAGAACAACTTGCTCAATGGCAACAACAAGGGTTGTATGAGCAAATTAGAGCGCGCTTTGCTGGGCGACCAAAATATATTCTGCACGATGGCCCTCCTTATGCGAACGGTGATATTCATATCGGCCACGCCGTGAATAAGGTGCTGAAAGATATCATCATTAAATCACGTACGCTCAGCGGCTTTGATGCGCCTTATGTGCCGGGTTGGGATTGTCACGGCTTACCCATCGAGCACCGCGTGGAGCAAAAGGTGGGTAAAGCAGGCCATAAGGTTTCTGTGGAAGAGTTTCGAAGCGAATGCCGTGCCTACGCTGCAAAGCAGGTGGATGGCCAAAAAGAAGATTTTATTCGCTTAGGTGTATTTGGTGACTGGGATAACCCTTATCTCACCATGGATTATAAGTTTGAGGCAGATATTATTCGCGCGCTAGGTACCATTGTGAGTAATGGTCATCTGCAAAAAGGGTTTAAGCCCGTGCATTGGTGCTTAGACTGTGCCTCTGCTTTGGCTGAAGCAGAAGTGGAGTATCAAGACAAAACCTCAGACGCCATAGATGTGGCGTTTGCTGTGTTAGACGCCGCCGATTTTACCGCTCGCACTGGAGTGCAGGCCAACCAACTGGATGTGGTGATTTGGACCACTACACCTTGGACTCTGCCTGCCAACCATGCGGTGAGCGTTCACCCTGAGCTACCTTATGTGGTGCTTAGCGGTAATCAAAACGGCAATGCGGTGCAACTGATTGTGGCGGAAGCGCTAGCCGAAGCTGTAACAGAACGTTGGGGGCTAACTGACGTTAACCGCTCTGTAACGTTTGCAGGCAGTGCTCTCGATGGTCTTATGTTAGAACACCCCTTTGGTCACCGTCGTGTGCCTGTGATTGTGGGTGAACATGTGACTACGGATGCCGGTACGGGTGCCGTGCACACTGCGCCAGGCCATGGAGACGATGACTTTAAGGTGGGCGCAGCATATGGCTTGCCTAACACCAGTCCCTTACGTGACAACGGCGTGTTTGCTGAGGATGAGCCTGTGGTGGGCGGTTTGCATGTGAACAGAGCCAACCAACCAGTGATTGATGCGCTCGCCGAGAAATCGCGCTTACTTGCCCATGAAAAGGTAAACCACAGCTATCCTCATTGCTGGCGCCATAAGACCCCCTTAATTTTTCGTGCCACAGCACAGTGGTTTGTGGATATGCACCAAGCGGGTTTGCTAAAACAAGCGCAGCAGGCTGTGGACACCGTAGAGTGGCTGCCCGAGTGGGGTAAAGCCCGCATTACTGGCATGCTCACTGACCGCCCGGATTGGTGTATTTCACGTCAGCGCACTTGGGGTGTGCCCATCGCTTTGTTTGTGGATGTGGAAACAAGCACGCCTCACCCAGCGACGCCTGAGTTAATTGAAGCTGTGGCTACACTGGTGGAAGAAAAAGGCATCGATGCTTGGTTTGAGTTAGATGGCCCCAGCTTTTTAGCTGAGCAAGGTTATGGCGAAGATAGCGAACGTTATCAAAAGGTAATCGACACCTTAGACGTATGGTTTGATTCAGGCGTTACTCATGCTGCTGTGCTTGATGCCCGCGAACAGCTACAGGTGCCAGCAGATTTGTATTTAGAAGGGTCCGACCAGCATCGTGGTTGGTTCCAGTCTTCGTTACTCACCAGCGTGGCCATGCGTGGCGCCGCGCCTTATAAAACCGTATTGACCCATGGTTTTACCGTGGATGAACATGGACGCAAAATGTCGAAATCCTTGGGTAATGTGATTGCCCCACAGGAAGTGACTTCCACCTTAGGCGCCGATATTTTGCGCTTGTGGGTGTCGGCCACAGATTACCGTGGTGAAATGTCGGTGTCCCACGCCATTTTGAAGCAAATGGGAGACGCTTATCGTCGTATTCGTAATACCTCGCGTTTCTTACTGGCTAACCTTAGCGGTTTTGACCCTGCTACTGATGCGCTAACAGAAGAAGAGATGCTGTGGCTTGACCGTTGGGCAGTGGATAGAGCGGCTGAATTGCAGACTGAAATTGTAGAGCTGTACGAGAACTTCCAATTTCACCAGGTGTATCAGCGCATTCATCATTTCTGCTCTATTGATATGGGTGGCTTCTATCTCGATATTATTAAAGACAGGCAGTACACCACGCAGACGGATTCTCGTGCTCGCCGCTCCTGCCAAACAGCCTTGTATCATATTGCCGAAGCGCTAGTGCGCTGGATGGCACCTATTTTGAGCTTTACCGCTGAGGAAATTTGGCAACATATGCCTGGTCAGCGTGATGCTTCTGTTTTTTTGAGTGAGTGGTATGAAGGTTTGTTCACTTTGCCCGCCGATGTGGCGATGAACCGTGAATTCTGGGTTGAAGTGCAAGCGGTTAAACAAGCGGTTAACAAAGCCATCGAAGATGCGCGTAATGCCAAAGTGGTGCGCGCTAATTTGGCCGCCGACGCGGTGCTGTACGTGGATGATAAAGTACACGCTTTATTGTCCGCATTTGCAGATGAGCTGCGTTTTGTCACCATTACCTCAACAGCAAAACTTGCGCCACTAGGCGAAGCGCCTGCTGAAGTGGCTGACTCTGCCGTGGCGGGCTTAAAAGTCCAAATTATTGCCTCAGAGGCAGAAAAATGCACCCGTTGCTGGCATCACCGCGAGGATGTAGGTAGTCACGCAGAGCACCCTGAGTTATGTGGCCGTTGTGTGGAAAACATCGACGGTGAAGGTGAGGAGCGTCTCTATGCCTAAGCGAGGGCGTTTGCAGTGGTGCCAGCTCGCTTGGCTATGGTTATCGCTAGTGGTGGTGGTAGCAGACCAATGGAGCAAAGTAGCGGTGGAGCAAGCCTTGCACCTATACGAACGCGTAGAGGTGCTGCCGTTTTTTAATATCACCTTGGCTTATAACTCAGGAGCAGCTTTTAGTTTTTTGGCTGAGGCAGGCGGTTGGCAGCGTTGGTTTTTCGCCGTCATCGCCTTGTTTGCTAGCGTATTCATTGTGAGTTGGTTGTTAAGAAAACAAGAGAATCGCTATGTCCTAGTAGGGTTAACGTTGGTTCTGGGGGGGGCTTTGGGTAATTTATGGGATAGATTGACCCTTGGCCACGTGGTGGACTTTTTAGATTTTCATTGGGCAGGTTGGCACTTTCCTGCTTTTAACATTGCAGACACCGCTATCACTTTAGGGGTGGCCTGCCTTATTGTCGATATGCTATTCACCAAGGAGGCACCCCATGAGTGAAGCGCTAACTGTAGGCCCACAGCGAGAAATTACACTTCATTTTGCAGTGCGGCTCATGAGTGGAGAAGAGTTAGACTCTACTTTTGGTAAAGAGCCTGCTACCTTTGTGTGGGGCGACGAATCTTTGCCAGAGAGATTTGAGCGTTCGCTGCTAGGCCTAAAAGCAGGAGACAAGCGTAGTGTCTTTTTGAGTCCAGAAGAAGCCTTTGGCGAGCCCAATCCTGATAATGTTCAGTATTTTCGTCGTGAGGAATTCCCAGACCAGGATGAGCTGGCCCCAGGCTTAGTTATCCAATTTACCGACGCAGCAAAGTCGGAGTTGCCCGGTGTGGTAATAGCTGTGGACGACGAGTGGGTAACAGTGGACTTTAATCATCCCTTGGCGGGCCGAGAGCTAACTTTTGAAGTGGAAATTGTTGAAGTTAAGCACGCTGCCGAAGAGCAAATTGTTGAATTGCGTTAATTCACTAGAACAGGTGTGACTATGGAAATCCGTTTGGCGAACCCAAGAGGCTTTTGCGCTGGTGTGGATAGAGCCATTGATATTGTGAATCGGGCCCTTGAGGTATTTGAGGCACCTGTTTATGTGCGTCATGAAGTTGTGCATAACAAATTTGTTGTGGATGACCTGCGCAATCGTGGCGCTGTGTTTGTGCAAGAACTTGACGAAGTGCCAGATGATTCCATAGTGATTTTCTCGGCTCACGGGGTCTCTAAAGCAGTGCAAGAGGAGGCAAGCCGTCGTGAGCTGAAGGTGTTTGACGCCACTTGCCCCTTAGTCACCAAGGTGCATATGGAAGTTATTCGTTATAGCCGCGATGGACGGGAAAGCGTGTTGATTGGTCATGCTGGACACCCGGAAGTAGAAGGCACCATGGGTCAGTACGATACTAGCCAAGGCGGCACTATTTATCTGGTGGAAGACGAGGATGATGTGGCCAAGCTTGAGGTGAAAAACCCTGAGCGCCTCACCTATGTGACTCAAACCACGTTGTCTGTGGATGATACGGCGAAGGTCATTGAAGCGCTGCGCCAAAAATTCCCTCACATCCATGGCCCGCGAAAAGAAGACATTTGTTATGCCACAACTAACCGCCAAGATGCGGTGCGTCAATTAGCATTAGAGTGTCAGCTAGTGTTGGTGGTGGGTAGCCCTAACAGCTCCAACTCTAATCGCTTACGTGAACTTGCCGAGCGCTGCGGCACGCCCTCTTACTTAATTGATGGACCAGAGGAAATTCAACCAGAATGGCTAAAAAAAGTCTCTGCCGTGGGTGTAACGGCCGGTGCCAGCGCCCCTGAGATTTTAGTTCGTCGCGTGGTAGAGCGCTTGCGTGAGCTTGGCGGCACTACCACAGAAGAGCTACAAGGCCGCGAAGAAAATATTCGTTTCACTTTGCCTCGAGAACTACGTTTAACCACGAATTAATGTCGGTTAGCGCCTAAATACTTGTAGTGCTAGGCGCTAATTATCGTCAGCCGTGGATTATAATAGCCCTATGTGGCGGCTTGCCTTTAGCCGCTGACCCTCGGTGTTAAACTAGCGCCTATTTAATTGCCCTCCAGATTGTATGTTGAATAGCAAACAATTGGAGGGCGAGTGATGCATATAGCAAGCAAAGGCAGCAGCTTCGTTGAAGTATTAGTGGCGTTAGCGTTGATTATGATTAGCGGGGTTAGTCTCGCTGTAGTACAACGAGAAACCAGCTTTATCCAGCAACAACTTTTGTGGCGTTGGCAGGCAAGTCAGTGGCTAGATATCCTTTCCACTGTAGAAGAGTCAACCGCGCAAACCCTCCCTCAAGCACCCTCATTGTGGTGCTCAGAAACACAGCCCCCTACAGATTGCTCGCAACAGAGCTGCGAATTGCAGTCGTTGCAGGTATGGCAACGACAAAATCTCTGCGACGTTATGCATCAAGAGCTTGGTCAAGTGGTGGTGATGATAAAAAGCTGCGGTTCTCATTTGTGTTTAGCGATGGCGAATACGGAAAATGCAGCGCGGCGATGCGAACTGGGTGAGCCAACTTGCTTAATGCGTGAATTAAACAGGAGCTGAGCATGTTAGCGCGACAGCAGGGAGTAAGCTTGGTGGAGCTGATGGTGGCTCTATTGCTTGCCAGTGTTATTACCTTGATAGCGTTGGTGTTGTTGTGGCAACAGCAGCGAGCTTGGCGCGAGCACTTAGCCATGCAGCAAATACAGGAAGAAGGACATCTTTTAGTGCGCCTATTACGTGATGAGGCAGCCTATGCGGGCGCGCACCTAGAGGCATTGATTCCGCCGTTTTTGCCGCAAGCAGAGACACATCGTAATGCTGATCTTGAGCACAGCGTTGTGAGCTTTTATAGCCAAGATTTAACAGACTGCTTAGGTAGAAACTTAGCGGCACCGGAAATAATAGTGAATCAGTACTATGTGCGCGCTAATGGTGATGGTGTTAATGCGCTGTATTGCCGTTCCTTGGCTAGGGGAACTTGGGAAGAGACTGAGTTAGTGAGTGGGGTGGAGTTGTTCCAGGCACGGGTGCTTGCTGAGCTGCCCGAGGGGCGATTTGCATACCTTGCTCCTGAAGCTTTTTTAGCGGAGGCAAGTGCGCACGCATTAGAAGTGCTAGTGGTGCTGCGCCACCCGCAGGTGACAACTCAAGCGCAAGGGGAACTAAGGTATACCGACCTTTGGGGGGTGGAGAAAAGTTTAGATAAAAATGCTGTTCATGGGCGTTTTTTTGTGCTCCAGGAGTTGTTCAATGGCTAAGCAGGCTGGCGCAATTCTGTTACTGGTTTTGGTGGTACTTCTGTTGTTAGCGGGGCTTTCAACTGTTGGTCTCAAGGCGCAACAGCAGCTCGTTCGCGCGGAGCAGTTCGCCGTTACGAGTAGCGAGAGGGAGCGACGGGGAATTCAATTGTTAAAAACCCAGCAAGCAGATTGGCAACAGTGGTTGCTTTTTTGGCCCCCAGGCGCTGCTGATCTTGATGCGCTTTGCACCCGCTATTGGTTTTTTGCAGCAGGGGGAGTTTGTGAGCAGCAAGGGGTGGAAGAGGAACGCTTATGGTGGTTGTGGCAACACGATGCGGCGCACAAAAGCCGACTCACCCTAGTGGTGCAACCCTACCTTAACTTGCAGAGCGAGCATTTGTGGGCTTGGGACGTGCACCTTCAGCAATTAGAGGGTGAGTGGCAGCCTCAGGGTCAACGTTGGTATCGGTTTCGGCATCCTGTTAATGGTGCTTGGCGTCACGAGGAGGGAGAGTTGTGGTGGAGCGGGGTTTTACCTTAATTGAGTTGTGTGTGGCTTTAACAGTGCTGGCTATCGTAGCCGCCATGGCTTGGGGGCAATATCGAGGCTATTGGATTCGTGCTCGCCAAGCAGAAACAAAAATCCAATTATTGGCTTTGCTGCATCAGGTGGAGCAGTTGAACGACCCTAGTTTAACGACCGCGTATCATACGGATCACTATCGCTTCTATGCGCGTCGCACTGAGGAGGGGCAAGTTGGCTTGGCGATTTGGTTAGTACAGGCAGAACCGCAGGGGAGTATGGTTGGCACCGGAGGATTGGGGTTGGATTCCCGTGGTTATAGCTGCTTTACACCAGCTCAGGATTCACCTTGCGTGCCTTTGCCAAGGGGCAGCTGGAACTAATTAGCAATTATCTGCGTCGGTTCTCTCGATGCGAGCACGGCCGCTCCAGTTGAGGACAACCTTATAGGCAGTGCCATAATGGCGAGCATGGCATAACAAAAAATGACCATTAGAAAATACACTACGTCCTTGAGAGTTAAAATAAAGATGATTGCCGCGGAAGCGGCGCCATTGCACGCTAATTTCGGGATGAAACGGCTGCCACTGATGGCTACTCAAGCTGCCATCTGGAGCGCTAACAAATATTTCGATGGCATTGGGTCTTTGGAAGTCGTCACAGCCTTGTTCACCGTCGCACACATAAGCGCCCCCTTGTGTAACAGCAAGATGGCGGGCGTAATTGAGTGAAGCAAGCATTTGTTGAGCAGAGCTCGAAAGTTGCTGTTGAATCAACAAGCGTTGGTAATTGGGGGCTGCTATTAATAACATTACAGCTAAAATAGCGAGCACAAATAGCAGCTCTAATAAGGTGGTTCCTTGGTGTCTCATGATATCCCTCCTTTTCTACAGCATAAAAACAAGAAAGGGAGAGACCAAGAAGCTAATTGTGCATTCTATTGTGCGCCAATGTTGAAAGGCTTCGTGAGTAGCTAAGCATCGTCGCTGCTTTGGTCGATGCCTAGTTTTTTCAGCCGGTAGCGCAAAGAGCGGAATGACATGCCTAAGCGTTTTGCAGCAGCGGTGCGATTCCACAAGGTGCTATCTAACGCAGCTAGGATTTCGCGGCGTTCAATATCTTGCAAATAATCTTCCAAGGATTGTTCTGCTGGGCGTTCTGCTTGCACTATAGCTTGTTCACGCTCCTGCTGCGTTTCTTCTGCGGGTGCCTGGGCAGCTGGCTTGGATTCGGGCAGCTTAAGATGCCGAGGATCTATATGGGGACCGTCAGCGAGGGTTGTTGCTCTTTCGAGGATATTTTCAAGCTCCTGCAAATTGCCGGGGAAGCTATACATTTTTAGCGCTTCTTCAGCTTTTTGATTGAGCTGCTTGGGTTCATTCTGGTAATAGTTGGCTAATTGCTCGAGGTAATATTCAGCGAGTAAGGAAATATCTTCTGGCCTGTTACGCAGTGGCGGTAACGTCAGCTCAATCACATTTAAGCGATAATATAAGTCCTGTCTGAATCGCCTTTCTAGTAATGCTTGCGCTAAAGGTTGATGGCTACTGCTAATGATTCGAACATTAAAAGGAATGTCTTGGTTGTAACCTCTGGGACGAAGACTTTTTTCTTCAAGTGCGCGCAGGAGTTGCAGTTGTAGGTGTAGAGGAATCTCGTTGAGGTCTTCGAGATAAAGGGTGCCACCATCTGCTGATAAAATGGCACCTTTATCTTCCACACGTTCGCCCTGGGTGTTCTGTACTTGACCAAAAAGGGCTGCTTCTAATTGCTCGTCACTAAAGCCCGCGCAGCTAAAGTGTATAAACGGCTTGTCACGTCGCGGGCTTGCTTGGTGAATCAAGTGTGCAATTCGCTGTTTGCCAGTGCCTTGCTCGCCATCGATGTAAATGGGAGCTTGGCTGCGTGCAAATCGATTAATGTTCTGACGTAACTCCTCAATTTTTGCTGAAGAGCCGATGAGCTGTCTCATATTGGTGAGGCTAGCGACTTGATTTATATTCAGCCCGTCTTCCACCAGATGGCGCAGGCGAGGTAGCGAAACAGGCTTAGCTATAAAATCGTAAGCGCCTTCTTTCATAGCTAGGGTGGCTGTTTCCATGTTCCCATAGGCGGTAATCATAGCCACAGGAATGGCGTTATGGTGGCGCTTAATATGTTGCACAAGCTCGATGCCGTTGCCATCGGGGAGGTTCATATCTGTGAGGCATAGATGAAAAGGTTGTTCTGCAAGGGCTTGTTTAGCGCCTTTAACAGAGCCCACAGCCACTGGGACTAAACCCATGCGAGTTAGCGTAACGCTGATTAGGTGGCGCAAGTCTTCTTCATCATCAACAACGAGTACAGTTTTATTAGCGTTTGTAATCATAAGCTCACAGGTTTTTATTGGGGTGAACAAAGGTTATCACAAAGCAAGCGCCAGGCTGGTTGTCCTGGTAGGTTAATTGCGCTTGGTTCCCTTGGCAGTGCTCGCGTGAAAGAAACAGGCCTAACCCCGTCCCGTCTTTAGCCAAGGTGAAAAATGGCTCAAATAGACGATGCTGATGATCTGCTGGAACCCCGCTTCCCTTATCGCTGATCGACACTTGAGGTATACCGTTTGCTCTATAGCTAGCGGTAATAGTAACAGTGGTATCACTATATTTCAGTGCGTTGGTTACCAAGTTCTCCATGACCTGGCCTAAATGGTGGTTATCAAAAATCACAACAAAGTTTGCATCTGCAATTTCTAGCTTAATACGCTGGGTATCGAGCCCTTGTTCTTGCCAGCGCTGCATTAGTTGCTCAAGAAAGTGAGGGAAATTAATTTTTTGCGGTTGAGGTGCGTGGCCCCGCGATACGGACATAATATCGCTGACGATTCGGTTTAGGCGCTCCACGTGGCGATGGATAATATTAATCATGGGTTTGTCCTGCGGGCTTATTTCACCTTCTTCTAAGAGTTGAGCGGCGTGGCTAATTGCGCTTAATGGATTACGAATTTCGTGAGCAATGGTGGCAGTGAGTTGGCCCAAGGATGCAAGTTTAAGAGCTTGTGCTTGTTGCAAAAGGTGGGAGCGGTTTTCTATGAAAGCTACCGTAGTAATAGGATCGAGAGCAGCGAAACGGATTTCTAGCTCGGGTCGCGAAGCAGTGGCAGGAATGGGACTAGGGTGACGGCTCGTATTGGAACGCCACTCATCAAAAGCTTGCCTAATTGCCGTGGGGACAGTGCTACCCATGGATAATGATGCTTGAGTGAAATCTGTGGCAGCACTGTTGGCGAGCTGAATGTTGAAACAGTCATCAAATACCACAATGCCGGTGAGCATTCTTGCCACAACTTGTTTGTTGAGCTCTTCGAGACGGCGAATGGCGATATCTTGTTTGTGCGTTAGCACCTCACTTCGTTCTAGTCGTGTGGCAAGGTTGCGCATGGCAAGCGCTACCCCAAATAAACCAATGCCGAGTAGGCCGGCAGCGGTGGGTATAGCAGGACCAACGTTGCCATCGCTGAGCCCGTAGTAGAACTGTTCAAACATAAGCGCTAATGCAGCTAAAGCAGCGATAAGAAGAGCATACCGAGTAAGTAAAAGCATGCTCGCCGTGGCTACAGTGACAAATACTAGTGCGGTTAAGCTACTAGAAATGCTGCCACTGCTATGTATTACCAACACCAATACTAGCAAGTCGACAATAAAGGTCATGGTTTGCTTCAGCGGGTCCGAGGACTTTAATGGTGAAGGCAGCCAGAGAGCAGGGATAAGTATTATTAAGTGGGTACTTAAGGCATAAATAAACAGCTTTGGATTGCTCTCGCCAAGCCCAGAGCTGTCGGTGAAAAAAAACAAAGCTAATAAAAATAGCGCAAGGGTAGTCCTATATAGTGTGTAGACCGTTGCAGGAGATACAGCGTTTAGAGGGTGATGCTTAGCCATTGTTCTCTAACCACAGATTAAGGTGTGCTGCACTGCAAAAGTGCAGTTGGTTTTTAGTAATGGCTTCCTGCTGCGGGAAAAGCACCTTGCACTGCTGGCACTTTACCATGGCAATTGGCGTGGTGGTTGCAGCAGGCTTTGATGCCGCATTTCTGACCAAACGATAGATAAAATAGATAATGGCTACAAAAATCAGTAGGCGGATTAAACCCATGGCGCTTCCCTCATTAAAATTTTTACCATTATGGCGTATACGGGATTCCTTTGCCTATAGGTGGGCAGCAGGTGTTAAACTTCTGTTTCAATCTTATTAGTGCATGGGCGGAGAAGAGCAGTGGCACAGTTTTCAGTAGCAGTGATACAAGCAAAAAGTCGTTTGGGCGACGTGGCAGCTAACACGCAAACTATTTTAGATGAAGCGTTGCGTTTGACTGCAGCTAACTCGCAACTGGAATTAATGATATTCCCTGAACAAGCGCTACTGGGTATGCCTGCTTATGATTTATTGCTACGCAAAGACTTGGAGCAGCGAGTGGAGCATGCCTTGGCTAGGTTAGCTGCTGAGCTGCCTGTGCCTATTGTGTTGGGCTTTCCGCGCTGGGTGAAAGGGGAATGCTTTAATGCGCTTGGAGTGATTTTCCCCCAGCAAGGCTTGCTCGCTGAGCACCATCAATTAGCTTTTGAGGATTTGCAACAGGACCAAGGGCTGCTGCGCCAAACATACTTTAGCGCAGGCAACCAAGCCACCACCTTTACTGTTAATGGACATCGTTTTGGTTTGGCCTTAGGCAGCGATATTTTTCGCGAATCTTTGCTCGCTGAGTACCAAGCACTTGGCGTGGAATGGTTGCTGCATTGTGCTAATGGCCCTTATTCCTTAGGGCAAGAAGAAGAGGCTGTTAATGCTAGCTCGCAGGTGGCCAACCGTTATCCGTTTGGGGTGGTGCATTGCAATATGGCGGGAGGGCAGGATGGCATTATTTTTCAGGGCGGCAGCCATATTGTGGCTGCGCAAGGGAAGACACTATATCAGGCCCCTTTGTTTGAAACCCATCAGTTGGTGTGCGATTTAATGGTGCAGCAAACTGCCGCAATCTTTGCCTGGCCTCAGGAGGAGGCGGCACTTTACGGTGCACTCGTTAGAGCCTTGGCGGATTATGTGGCAGCAAATGGATTTAAGGGGGCTCTCTTAGGACTCTCAGGGGGTATTGATTCAGCGCTGACATTGGTTATTGCTGCCGACGCGCTAGGGGCGGAAAACGTTTGTGCTGTAATGATGCCTTTTGATTACACTTCGGCCATGAGTAAAGAGGATGCAGCGCAACAGGCCAAAATATTAGGTGTTGATTACAAAGAAATTCCCATTCGGGCGCCTTTCAATGGGTTTATGGGGCTTTTAGCAGATGAGTTGGCTGACGGAAACTTAGGTACCACAGAGGAAAATCTGCAAGCTCGTTGTCGTGGCGTTATTTTAATGGCGCTATCAAATAAGAACGGGCAGGTGGTGCTGGCGTGCAGCAATAAAAGTGAATGCGCTGTGGGTTATAGCACCCTATACGGTGATATGGTGGGCGGCTATAGCTTGTTGAAAGATGTACCTAAAACTTGGGTCTATCGACTGGCTCGCTGGCGCAATGCACAGCAGGATGCGCCCGTGATTCCTTGGCGAGTGATTGAGCGTCCGCCCACTGCCGAGCTCGCCCCAGGTCAGCTGGATGAAAACAGTTTGCCAGACTACGACGTGCTAGATGAGGTGGTGGAACGTTATGTGGTGCAACAACAGGATATGGCAACTATCGTTGCAGCGGGTTTGCCTGAGGAGGAGGTGCGCTTGGTGATAAGCTTAATTGATCGTAATGAATACAAGCGTCAACAGGGTGCTCTAGGCCCAAAGGTCACTGGTCGAGCATTTGGTGTGAATCGTCGCTACCCTGTCAGCTATCGTTGGTAGTGCCTAAGCCCACCAAAGTATGTTGGCGGGCTTGTTGGTTTTTATTAAAGTAAGTCGAAGGTGAGCCAGCTAAGCCAAGTGTTTTTATCCACTGGCCACCAAGCCAGGCGCGCTTCTTCTTTCTTCGCTCGAATAAATTCGCTGTCTGGCCAATTGCTCACTAAAACGCGGTAACTTTTTGCAGCTAGTTCTTTTTCGCCCATGGCAAGATAAGACTTGTTCATAATGGCCAAGGCTTCGGGCACCGCTGGTGTTCTTTGGTAATGAATAATCACGTTTTGTGCTCGATTCACGGCTGCAATATAAGCGCCGCGACGTGCGTAGTAGCGGGCCGCGTGCAGCTCTTGTTCCGCGAGCATGTTGCGAATGTATACCATGCGCGCTTTAGCGTCGGGTACGAACTCACTATCGGGGAAGCGGGTAATCAGTTCGTTGAAATTACGGAAGGCATCCTTCCAGGAACTTAGGTCGCGCGAAGATTTGTCGGGTCCAAGCAAGCCATCCATCATGCCGCGTTCCATTTGATAGTTGGCTAACCCCTTCATATAGAGCACATAATGCAAGTGCTCGTGAGTAGGGTAGTTGCGTTGGAAGCGGGTGGCGGTGGCTACCACAGCTGGATAATCTAAAGCGCGAAATTGTGTATAGATTAAGTCCAACTGCGCTTGTTCTGTGTAATCACCATAAGGAAAGCGGGCCTCAAGCTCTTGTAACTCGTCGATAGCAGTGAGGTAATTCTTTTTTCCAATTTGGCGCTGCACTTCGGCATAATGTTCTGCCTCAGTGCGTTCAGGCTTTTCTTTATGCCGATTTGCGCAACCGCTAGCGAACAAGGCTACGATGATAAGGTAAATAAGGGTGTAACGACGCATAGTCACTCAATCACTTAGTCAAAGATGGCTCAAACGAGCACGCAAGGCGTTATTTAACCACAGCCGGCAATTGCGAGCCAATGAAACCAATAAATCTAGGAAGAACCATGGGACAACCGATTCAAGAAAAAATTCAGCAACAGGTGGAAGTTTCAGAAGCGCAAGCGGGCATGAGAGTAGACCAAGCGGCAGCTGAATTGTTTTCGGGCTTGTCCCGCTCGCGCCTACAAGAGTGGATTAAAACGGGTGAACTTACCGTTAATGGCCAAAAAGTAAAGCCTAAGGAGCGTTTGCTAGGTACAGAAACTTTGGTTTTAGATGCAGTGGTAGAAGTGCAAGTGGAAGATGCGCCAGAGGCTATTGAGTTAGAAATTATTTATGCCGATGAGCATTTGGTGGTGATTAATAAGCCCGCGGGCTTAGTCGTCCATCCTGCTGCTGGGCACCACCAAGGCACTTTGCTCAACGGGTTGCTGCACCAGTTCCCGCAGCTAGCTAACTTGCCCCGTGCAGGCATTGTGCATCGCTTAGATAAAGACACCACCGGCTTAATGGTGGTGGCTGCCTCTTTAGCGGCCCATGCGGGTTTGGTGGAACAGTTTCAAGAGCGCAGTGTGGAGCGTTTTTATGCGGCTATTGTTTATGGCGTGATGACCGGCGGCGGTTGCGTGGATGCGCCTATTGATCGCCACCCCCATGACCGCAAGCGCCAAGCAGTGGTGGACACTGGTAAAGAAGCGGTGACGCACTACCGTGTGCAGGAGCGTTTTCGCGGGCACACACTGGTACAGGCACAGCTAGAAACAGGGCGTACTCATCAAATACGCGTACATATGCATCATATTCGCTACCCTTTGGTGGGCGATGGCGTGTATGGGGGACGCTTACGGTTACCAGCCGGCGCAAGCCCAGCGCTGAGAGAAGCATTGCAGGGCTTTAAGCGCCAAGCATTGCATGCCCAGCGATTAGGTTTCATTCATCCAGTAACCCAGGAGTTTATGGAGTTTGAAGCACCTTTGCCGGCTGATATGGAGCAGTTGGTGTCACTACTAAAAGAGGACGCACAGGCATGAACCGGTGGTTATACCCTGAATGGCATCCGCATCCAAAGGTTCGGGTGCTAGTAAGCACCCGTTGTGCGCAGGTGTCGCCGCCGCCTTGGGATGGTTTTAACTTTGGGCTAAATACAGGTGATGCCCCCGAGCGCGTGTTGGCCGCAAGACAGCAGCTGTGGAAGCATATTGCTACGAAGCATGCGCCCCACTGGCTCACACAAGTGCATGGTGTGCAAGTAGTAGAAGCTGGCGGTGCGGCAGCGGAGGCTGATGGTGTATGGAGTGAAGGGGCTGATCAGCCGTGTGTGGTGCTGACGGCGGATTGCTTGCCGGTGTTGTTTGCCCGCTTGGATGGCACCAAAGTGGCTGCTGTGCACGCTGGATGGCGAGGCTTGGCACAGGGTATTCTGGCGCGGGCGGTTGAGTTGCTAGCGCCACAGCAAGAGCCTTTAGCAGCTTGGGTGGGGCCGGCGATTTCACAAGGCGCCTATCAGGTGGGGCCAGAGGTTTATGAGGCGCTTGCTAGCGACCCAGCGGCTCAGGCCTGCTTTATTGAGGATGGCCTAGATCACTGGCGTTGCGATTTGGCAAGTTTGGCAAAAGTGCAGTTAGATACGCTAGGCGTGCAAGTTACGCTAAGCAATTTATGCACGGCTACGGATAACCAACAGCGTTTTTACTCCTACCGCAAAGAAGGCCAAACGGGTCGCTTTGCAAGTTTAATTTGGCTTGAACCATAATAAAAATACTAAAACCTCTCTTGAATATGCGTTCACTGGCACCACTTATTAGGGTAGTTTAGCTTTCTCTTATATTGTTTTGTGTGGAGAAAGCCTTGTTGTGAGGCGTGGTGCGCCTCAATTCAACTGTTAGAGGTAACCCTAATGCAAGAAAGATTAACCAAGCGGTTGCAGAGTGTTTTAATGGATGCACAGTCCATTGCTGTGGGGGCAAGCCAAGCTACCCTGGAGCCAGAACATGTATTGCTCGCCATGCTTGAGGCGAAAGGCGGAAGTGCTCAGCCACTTCTTCAGCAGGTGGGAGTGAATGTTACAGACTTAACCACTGCTCTACGTATGGCTGTGGATAAATTACCTACGCACACCCCTTTTGATGGCGAAGTGCAGGCTTCGCGTGCTTTTGGCCAATTATTTAATTTAGCTGACAAAGAAACCCAGCAGCTTGGTGATGCTTATATCACCACAGAAGCTATGCTACTTGCTGCCTGCGATGTGGGCGGTGCAGTGGGTAAGTTAATGCAACAGTCAGGTGTAAATAAGGCGGCGCTGCAAGCTGCCATACAAAAAATGCGTGGAGGTGAAACCGTGCAAGAAGCAGGTGCTGAGGATCAACGCGAAGCGTTAGAAAAATATACCGTGGACCTTACTGAAAAGGCAGAGTCTGGCAGGCTTGACCCTGTGATTGGTCGAGATGACGAGATTCGGCGCACTATTCAGGTATTACAACGACGTACTAAAAACAACCCAGTGCTCATCGGTGAGCCAGGGGTGGGTAAAACCGCCATTGTGGAAGGGTTGGCGCAGCGTATTGTGAATAACGAAGTGCCTGAAGGCCTAAAGGGAAAGCGCGTGTTAGCTTTAGATATGGCTGCTCTTATAGCCGGCGCTAAGTATCGCGGAGAGTTTGAAGAGCGCTTGAAGGCAGTGCTCAACGAGCTTGCTAAGGCCGAAGGCCAAATAATTCTTTTTATTGATGAGCTACACACTGTGGTGGGCGCAGGTAAAGCAGATGGCGCTATGGATGCAGGCAATATGTTAAAGCCCGCCTTGGCCCGTGGTGAGCTTCACTGTGTAGGCGCCACCACTTTAGATGAATACCGCCAATATATTGAAAAGGATGCCGCCCTTGAGCGCCGCTTCCAGCGAGTGCAAGTGGATGAGCCTTCTGTGGAGGACACAATCGCCATTCTGCGCGGATTGAAAGAGCGCTATGAAGTGCACCATGGTATCACCATTACCGATGGCGCTATCGTGGCGGCAGCGCAACTTTCTCATCGCTACATCACAGACCGACAGTTACCAGATAAAGCCATCGATTTAATTGATGAGGCAGGCAGCCGTATTCGCATGGAAATTGATTCCATGCCAGAGGAAATGGATCGTTTGGACCGTCGTATTATCCAACTTAAAATGGAACGCGAGGCGCTTAGCAAGGAAAAAGATAAAGCCAGTCAAGAACGTCTCGAAAAAGTGAAAGATGAGATAGCAGAACTGGAAAAAGAGTTCGCTGATCTACGTGAAATTTGGGATGCAGAAAAAGCTTCAGTTCAAGACGTGCAAAGCATTAAGGCGGAGCTCGATAAAGCACGTGTGGAAATGGATCAGGCTCGCCGTGCGGGAGATTTAAGCCGCATGTCTGAATTGCAGTATGGGGTAATTCCAGAATTAGAACGCAAAATTAACGTGGCAGATACTGGCGGAGATTCTGAGGCGGTTGCTATGCAGCTGTTGCGCACAGAGGTCACCGACGAAGAAATTGCTGAGGTGGTATCGCGTTGGACAGGTATTCCCGTTAATAAGATGCTTGAAGGCGAGCGCGATAAGTTATTGAAAATGGAAGCAGCTTTGCACGAGCGTGTGGTTGGGCAAAATGAAGCCGTGGAAGCGGTGGCCAACGCCGTTCGACGCTCACGTGCAGGTTTGGCTGATCCTAACCGTCCGAATGGTTCCTTCCTTTTCTTAGGACCCACTGGCGTGGGTAAAACAGAGCTCTGTAAAGCCCTGGCTGAGTTCTTGTTCGATACCGAAGAGGCCATGGTGCGCATCGATATGTCTGAGTTTATGGAAAAACATTCTGTAGCGCGCTTAATTGGAGCACCCCCAGGTTATGTGGGCTACGAAGAGGGCGGCTATTTGACGGAAGCTGTGCGGCGCAAACCTTACTCTGTGCTCTTGCTTGACGAGGTAGAAAAGGCTCATAGCGATGTGTTCAATATCCTACTGCAGGTGTTAGACGATGGTCGCTTAACGGATGGCCAGGGCCGCACCGTGGATTTCCGTAATACGGTGATTGTGATGACCTCAAATTTGGGGTCAGACCTCATCCAAACTTTGGCAGGGGAAAGCGATTATGACACCATGAAAGGCGCCGTCATGGGGGTTGTAGAGCAGCATTTTCGCCCTGAGTTTATCAACCGGATTGATGAGGCTGTTGTATTCCACCCCCTAGGCAAGGAGCAGATGCATAGCATCGCTACAATCCAGCTAGAGGGATTGCGCTCTCGCTTAGCAGAGCGTGATCTAGCGCTTGAAGTGAGCGAGGAAGCGTTAAACTTACTCGTGGAAGCTGGTTATGACCCTGTGTACGGGGCGCGTCCGTTGAAGCGTACGATACAGCAACTTGTGGAAAATCCGCTTGCAACCGCTATTTTGCGGGGCGATTTTGCACCTGACAGCTGTATTAAAGTAGAAGTTGAGGAGGGTAAGCTCGCATTTAATGCAGCTTAAATAAAACGGATCTAAGCACTAACCCCAAAAAGTTGTGTTAACTTTTTGGGGTTTTTTATGGGCAAAAACTAGCAGCCTTCGAGCTGTGCTTCTATTTGTTTAATCATTTCAGCCCGTTCCGCTTCTGTAAGTGTGCGCATTTCCCCTGTATCTGGGTCTTGCTGCTGCACTCTGTCTTTATTTTGAAGAATGTCTAAGTTTTCACGGTGTTGCTGACACCATTTTGCTTGTACTTCGTCGGCCGAACTGGTTGACGTTTCATGGTGGTCGGCCGGTGCGGGCTCTGCCATTGGCGCAGACTGTTGGGCGGGAGTGCCGGTTGTTGTGCTGATGGTTTCACTTTGGCGGCCTTGGGGAGCAGTTTTGCTGTAATGGGTGACCCCGTTTTCATCCACCCAGCGGTGGAAGATGTCGGCAGTCGCCAACGAGCCTAGGCTGATAAGTGTTGCCATACATAAAATTGAACCTAAGCGCTTCACGATTATCTCCTTGCTTACGAATACCGTTTAGCATGCCTCGCCGTTTTTGTGGGTGCAAGGTTAGAGGTTGGATAGATGTTAAATATGTGCGACAATCGACGTCTTCCGGAAATCGGAACCCCTGCGCTTTACCCAAGTGCCAGTGTGGCCAGGACCGGGGGCGTCATTACCGTGGCGCTCACTTGCACGTTATCAAACGTGAAGTCCCAGCATTCATCTGTTCGCGTTCTTGCCGGCCACCTCCGCAAGAGCTATGGGAAACCAAAGCGGGGTTTTCTTTTCTGCGAACTCAAAACGTAACTCAATTCAATGAATTACTATGCCGACATGGGTGCAGAATGCACTTCTGTATATAGGGCATAGTCTATTTGAGGTGAAAGTGGTGGAAAAATTATCAGGTGCTGAAATGGTTGTTCGCGCCCTTCAGGATGAAGGCGTTGAATATCTTTTTGGCTATCCAGGTGGAGCGGTTCTCCACATCTACGATGCAATCTTTCAACAGCCGAAAGACCATGAAAACAAGGTGCATCATATTCTTGTACGCCATGAGCAAGCAGCAGCGCACGCAGCCGACGGTTATGCGCGTGCCACTGGCAAGCCGGGCGTTGTGCTAGTAACTTCAGGCCCTGGCGCCACTAATGCTGTTACCGGTATTGCCACAGCTTATATGGATTCTATCCCGCTAATTGTTATTTCTGGACAGGTGCGTTCTGACTGGATTGGCGATGATGCTTTCCAAGAAACCGATATGGTGGGTGTCTGTCGCCCCATCGTAAAGCACAGCTTTATGGTGCAGCGCACTGAAGATATTCCTGAAATCATGAAGAAGGCGTTTTATATTGCCACTACAGGGCGTCCTGGTCCCGTGCTGATTGATATTCCAAAGGATAAAACTGCGCCGCATTTAAAATACCCGTACGAATACCCGAAGAGCGTGAAAATGCGCTCTTATATGCCAATCACTAAAGGGCACTCTGGGCAAACCCGCAAAGCAGTGGACGAGTTGCTCAAAGCTAAAAAGCCAGTGATTTACGCTGGCGGAGGCGTCGTCATGGGTGAGGCTAGCGAAGAGTTAACGGCCCTTGCACGCAAACTAGGCTACCCCGTGACAAATACGCTTATGGGGCTTGGCGGCTATCCGGCTACTGATGAATTAAGCATTGGTATGCTGGGGATGCATGGAACGTATGAAGCCAATATGGCCATGCATAACTCGGATTTGATTTTGGCGGTGGGTTCTCGTTTTGATGATAGAGCAACGAACGACACATCAAAGTTTTGCCCTAATGCTAAAGTCATCCATATAGATATAGACCCAGCGACTATTTCCAAAAACGTCACGGCAGATATTCCCATCGTGGGGCCAGTGAAGCAGGTGCTGGGCGAAATGCTAACCATGCTCGACGAACATTCTGGCAAGCCAGATGAGAAAGCGATCGCAAGCTGGTGGGAAGAAATTAATGGTTGGCGCAAGGTTCATGGTCTGCGCTATGAAACCGGCGATATGATGAAGCCGCAGCAAGTGGTTCAAGCTTTATATAAAGCCACTAAGGGTGATGCATATGTCACTAGCGACGTGGGTCAACACCAAATGTTCGCAGCGCAGTATTATCTTTTTGATAAGCCGCGCCGCTGGATTAACTCAGGTGGCCTAGGGACCATGGGTTTTGGCTTGCCGGCTGCGATGGGAGTTCAATTTGCCTTCCCAGAAGCAGTAGTAGCATGCGTCACTGGTGAGGGCAGTATTCAAATGAATATTCAAGAGCTCTCTACTTGCTTGCAATACGGTTTGCCCATCAAGATTATTAACATCAATAACCAAGCCTTGGGCATGGTGAAACAGTGGCAAGACATGCAGTATGGCGGGCGCCATAGCCAGTCTTACATGGATTCCCTACCTGATTTTGTGAAGCTCACAGAATCTTATGGTCATGTGGGTATGCGTGTAGATAAGGCTGAGGATCTGGAAGCTGCCATGGAAAAAGCGTTTTCTTTGAAGGATCGCTTGGTGTTCATGGATATTTATGTGGACCCAGAAGAGCATGTTTACCCAATGCATATTGCTGATGGGTCCATGCGTGATATGTGGCTAAACAAAACGGAGCGGACTTGATATGAGGCGCATTATCTCAATCCTAATGGAAAACGAGCCCGGCGCCCTTTCAAGAGTGGTAGGTTTGTTTTCCCAGCGTGGATATAACATTGAAACCCTAACAGTAGCGCCCACTGAGGATGCGACCTTGTCACGTTTAACCCTCACCACTTATGGCGATGACAGAACTATTGAGCGTATTACCAAGCATCTCAATAAGCTAATCGAGGTGGTGAAGTTGGTGGACTTAAGTGAAGGTGAGCATGTGGAGCGTGAAATCATGCTGATTAAACTTAAGGCCAGCGGCGCTCAGCGTGCTGAAGTTAAGCGCACCGTGGATATCTTCCGTGGCCAAATTGTGGACGTTACCAGCACCGTTTATGTGGTGCAGCTAACAGGCACAAGCGATAAGCTCGATGCATTTATCGCAGCCATTGGAGAAGCACAAGTGCTTGAAGTGGTGCGCTCAGGCGTATCCGGTATAGCTAGAGGCGAAAAAACACTTAGCCTGTAGATTGCATGCTAAGTAAGTGGAAGCCCTCGTGTTTTTAGAATATGAGGGCTTTTTTATCGCTCATGGCGGCTAGTGGTAGTAAAGAAAGCATCAATCAAGGGGTCGCTTAATCGTTCTTTCAGCGCAAACAACCCAATATCATAAGGCGCAAGCGCTGGGCTAATAGGCAAAACTTTTATGCGTTGGTTAAGCGGGCTGTTCTCTAGCACAATTTGCGGTGCAACCCCGATACCAAAGCCCAAACTTACCATGCTCACAATGGCTTCGTTGCCACGCACTTGTGCATAAACTTTTGGTCTGATGCCATGGTCGGCAAGCCATTTGTCCGTTCGCTGACGAGCTAACCCTTGCTCCGCCAATATAAATGGAATATTAGACCAAGTAGCAGCGGTGACGTCGCTCGTGAGTTGCTCCACCCAGTGTGGTTGGCTAGCTGGCGCGATAAACACCAACGCAGAGTGGGTGATGGGTTGAAAAATAGTGTTAGATGATAGCGTATCTGGCCGAGCACCAATGGCAATATCAGTGTCGCGGCTTTCCACCATGTTAACTGCTAGTGCTGGATCGCCTGTGTGGAGGCTCAGTTCAATGCTTGGATGATTGAGCCTAAAATCATTAAGTAGTTCATATAAAAAGTTATAGCTCGCAGTAACCGAGCAATACAAGCTTAAGTTTCCTGACAACACATCTGGATCGGGTCGTAAACGCTGACGGATGTCATGCCAGTTTTGCAGAGCCTGTCGCGCATACTCTA
Source organism: Alcanivoracaceae bacterium (assembly GCA_027324795.1). Classification (GTDB taxonomy): domain Bacteria; phylum Pseudomonadota; class Gammaproteobacteria; order Pseudomonadales; family Alcanivoracaceae; genus CALEAR01. Next base: position 2,902 of record DAHVSB010000004.1, on the reverse strand, counting down.
AAAATAAAACGCCTTCCGATGTTAGCGATACTTGGCGGTTGTCCCGCTTAAATAAAGTGACACCTAGTTGCTCTTCAAGCTGTCTAATGTTGCGGCTCAGTGCTGAAGGGCTGAGATGGCAAAGCTGGCTTGCACGACCAAAGTGCAAGGTTTCTGCCAGTGTAATAAAAAGATGGAGTGGTTTTGTGTGCATGTTGCATTTTCCTGCATGTGTTGTTGCGCATATAGCAGTTTACGCAACAATGCTTTTGCACTAAAGTGCTACGGCGTTAATTTCTATATTCATAAATTCAAGGTGCTTCCATGCAAGTTTACTACGACAAAGATTGTGATTTATCCATTATCCAAGGCATGAAAGTAGCCATTATTGGCTACGGTTCACAAGGCCATGCTCACGCCAACAACCTAAAGGACTCTGGCGTTGATGTAACTGTAGGTCTTCGTGCTGGTTCTTCTTCTGTTGCTAAGGCAGAAGCGTCTGGTCTAAACGTTAAGCCGGTGGCTGAAGCCGTTGCTGCAGCTGACTTAGTCATGGTGCTGACCCCTGATGAATTCCAGGCAGACTTGTATAACAATGAAATCGAGCCAAACATTAAAGAAGGTGCAACCTTAGCCTTTGCCCACGGTTTCTCTATTCACTACAACCAAGTTGTTCCCCGCAAAGACCTCGACGTTATTATGGTTGCCCCTAAAGCACCAGGTCACACAGTCCGCAGCGAATTTGTGAAGGGCGGTGGTATTCCTGATTTAATTGCTATTTACCAAGATGCTTCCGGTAAGGCCAAGGATGTGGCGTTGTCTTACGCTTCAGGCGTTGGTGGTGGTCGCACAGGTATTATCGAAACTACCTTTAAGGATGAAACCGAAACTGACTTGTTCGGTGAGCAAGCGGTACTTTGCGGCGGCGCTGTTGAGCTAGTTAAAGCAGGCTTCGAAACGCTAGTAGAAGCAGGTTACGCGCCAGAAATGGCCTACTTTGAGTGCCTGCATGAGCTGAAGCTTATCGTAGACCTTATGTATGAGGGCGGCATCGCTGATATGAACTACTCTATCTCTAATAACGCAGAGTATGGCGAGTATGTTACAGGTCCAGAGGTGATTAACGAAGAATCACGCCAGGCCATGCGTAATGCGCTTAAGCGTATTCAGAGTGGTGAGTATGCCAAGATGTTCATCGCCGAAGGTGCGCTAGGTTATCCATCTATGACAGCAGCTCGTCGCAACAACGCTGCCCACCCTATTGAGAAGATTGGTGAGCAGTTGCGCGCAATGATGCCTTGGATCCAAGAAAACAAAATCATTGATAAAGATAAAAACTAAGTCATAAGCACTTTAGTTTGTGTCGCTGAAGGCCTGCCATTGTGCAGGCCTTTTTGTTTATAGAGTAAATTGTTGGTGTGATATAAAGTTATCTATTCAATACTATGCCGTAAGTAATAATGAGGAAGCGCATGGATAGTCAAAAAGAGCAACAAGATTCAAAAAATCATGATTTTGAGGTTCATGAAGTAGAGGCAACAAGTGGTCACAGGCATAAGGGAGTCTTTTTGTTGCCCAACTTAATTACGAGTGGGGCTTTGTTTGCTGGTTTCTTCGCTATTGTGTGTGCAGTAAATGGAGATTTTGTATATGCAGCAATGGCTATTGTTGCTGGCGGCATTCTCGATGGGCTTGATGGAAGTGTTGCCCGCTTAACAAACACACAAAGTAAATTTGGGGCAGAATATGATTCGCTTTCGGATTGTGTTGCATTTGGTGTAGCCCCTGGTTTAGTGGCCTATGTATGGGCGCTGTCTGAGCTTGGCAACTTAGGTTGGGCGGCCGCTTTTTTATATGTGGCATGTGCGGCGTTGAGGCTGGCACGATTTAATGTTCAAGCTGATACGGCTGATCATAGGTTTTTTACCGGTTTAGCGAGCCCGGCAGCAGCTGGTCTAGTGGCGACGTTAGTTTGGTTGGGAGCAAGCCGCGGCTGGGACGGCAGCAGCATTGGTTATCTGGTGGCCTTAGTAACCGCAGCAGCAGGGTTGTTGATGGTGTCGCCGGTAAGTTATCACTCGTTTAAAGAATTTAGAGTAGGCCGTGTGCCTTTTCGGGTATTACTTGGAGCAATTGTTGCGTTGGCCGTAATCTTTTTGGATCCGCCGCTGGTGCTTTTGGTTGTGGCTGTTTGTTTTGCTGCATCGGGGCCTTTGTTATCTGTGGGCTTGTTTCCCTTTCAAAAAAAGCTCGATTAAGCAGAAAGAACACAGGATTCCGTTCGATAAATATACGAATGGTTTGTTTTGTAGGCGTTCAAAGCATATTTCGAAGAATCTTTTAAAAATGGCGTGCTTTTTCCTTTTTGGTATGTATACTTGCCGGCCTACCACGCAGACACTGCAAGTAAGCAGCAAGGCGGGTGGGCTACACAATTAAGTGTGGCTTGGATGCAAGAGAATCAACCCCTTAATTCCGAAAGTTCATAAAACGAACACTCGGAAAAAAGATTTAAAATTAAGGTTGACATTCAAATCTGAATCTCTATAATGCGCATCCACAACGACGGGGCAGCAAGTTAAGATGCTAGCCAGTCAAGCTCTTTAACAATCTAAACAGACAAACGTGTGGGACCTGTTCTGTGCTGCAGTAGTTATTATCAGCATCAGAGCAAGTTTCAATTCATTACACAGTAATGATTAATTGCGATTGATAGCTGAGCATGAATTAAGTGGTAAGACACTTTAAATCTTTTCTTTAATTGAAGAGTTTGATCATGGCTCAGATTGAACGCTGGCGGCAGGCCTAACACATGCAAGTCGAGCGGAAACGACAGGAGCTTGCTCCTGGGCGTCGAGCGGCGGACGGGTGAGTAATGCATGGGAATCTGCCCTATAGTTTGGGATAACTACTCGAAAGAGTG
>DAHVSB010000049.1 GCA_027324795.1 Alcanivoracaceae bacterium | reverse complement strand
GCTATAGGTGGCACCGATCAAGATGTGGAAGATATGGTTCTATATGTACAAAGCCTGAGCCGTCCTGATCTTGTGAAAAGCGAGGCCCAACAAGCATCGGTTAATCGTGCCGAGCCCAAGTTCAAAACAATTTGTGCGGCTTGCCACCAGCAAGACGGTACAGGTAACCAGTTATTAGGTGCGCCTAACTTAACCGATAATATTTGGTTATATGGCCCGCGTGCCGAAGATATTGAGCACGCTATCCGCAATGGACTGCAGGGCGAGATGCCTGCACATAAGGATATCTTACCGAAAGAACGTATCCATGTTTTAGCTGCATACGTCTATAGTCTCTCCCAATCGGAGGAATAATATGTCCAAACGGGGTCGAATTCCCCTTCAGAATGTGCCGGCTTCTAAAGCCGGCACAGCCTTATATACCAAGCGGGAAGCCATTCACGTCAAACACATCACGGGGATTTTCCAAAAGCTTCGTGATGCCACTCTTTTACTAACTCTTGGTGTTTACTTTTTACTACCTTGGGTACAATGGGACGGCCGCCAAGCAGTGCTTTTCGATTTACCAAGGCGCCAGTTCCATATCTTTAATATCACTTTTTGGCCGCAGGATTTCTACTTCCTTGCTGCAGCGTTGATGGTAGCAGCGTTTTCGCTGTTTTTTATGACGGTGCTCGCGGGGCGTGTTTGGTGCGGTTATACGTGTCCGCAAACCACATGGACCCGTTTGTTTATGACGGTGGAGCGGTGGTTTGAAGGCGACAGAAACCAACGTTTAAAGCGAGACAGAAACTCTAAAGAGCTCGATACGATTTTACGTCGTGGCGGCAAATATATCGTCTGGCTAATCATTGCATTTTTTACAGGATTGGCTTTTGTCGGTTATTTCACACCGATTCGGGAATTAGTACCTGATCTATTCACTGGTCAAGCTAATTTCTGGGCTTGGTTTTGGATCGGTGCTTTTACTGTGGCCACCTTTGGGAATGCGGGCATTCTGCGCGAGCAAGTGTGCTTGTATATGTGCCCCTATGCGCGCTTTCAAAGTGTGATGTTTGATAAAGACACCTTGATTGTTACTTATGATGAAAAGCGCGGTGAGCCTCGCCGTCGCGGTACACGTAAACGCAAAGATGCTGAAATGGTGGATGCGGGGGATTGCATCGATTGCAGCCTGTGTGTTCAAGTGTGCCCCACGGGAATTGATATTCGTGATGGCTTGCAATACGAGTGTATTGCTTGCGCCGCCTGTATCGATGCTTGTGATGAGGTAATGGTGAAGGTCGGTCGTCCTAAAGGGCTAATCCGCTATACCACTGAGCGTGGTCTAGAAGGTGGAAAGACGCACTGGCTACGACCGCGTTTAATTGGCTATGGTATTGCCATTACGTTGATCATCGGTTTCTTCTCTGCACAGCTATTAATGCGCACACCTTTGCAGGTGGATGTGCTGAGGGACCGACACGAGCTATATCGCACCACCAGTGAAGGATTTATTGAGAACAGCTATCGTTTGGAGATTCTCAACAAGGATCAAACCAAGCACCAGTATCAGATCACATTAGATGCCCCTAAAGGGCTTGAGCTGATTAATGCTCCAATATTGCTGGAACTTGAAGGTGGCCAAGGACGCTCAATCCCAGTTACGGTGAGTTATGATCCGTATCTTGAAGAGATCAATAGTACTAGCATTAAGTTTATTGTTACGCCTATGGACAACAGCCATAAAGAGGTTAAGCATGAGTCACGATTCATCGCACCAAACTAATACCCCTTGGTACAAGATTCCATTGGTGTGGTTAATGATTGGCATACCGGTAAGCTCGGTGGTATTGGGTTTGAGCCTAGTGGTGATTGCGGTAATGAATGCTGATGATGTGGTGGCTGATGATTGGTATAAACAAGGGCGGTCCATTAACCGAGATCTTGATAGCGAGGCCATGGCACAGCGCTTTGGCCTTGCTGTGAATTTTGAGTTGAAAGACGATGCCACGGAAGCTCAGCTCACTGCGAAAACGCCCATTGCTTGGCCTGAGCACCTGCAATTAGCTCTACGTCATCCAACCTTTGCTAAGGAAGACAAGGTGGTGGTGTTATCACATCAAGGCGATGGACTTTATGCCGGCAAGGCCGCTCACTATGGCGGTTATGACACTATTGCCACCATTACCCCTGATGATAACTATTGGCGTTTGCAGCACAGAGTAAGTCTCTCTGCTGGCAAAGCTACCGTTAAAGCTCAAGAGACGCGATGAGCATAGCTTGTTGGCATTGCGGCAAAGTAGACGCTAGCCATCCTTTCACAGCCCGCACACCTGATGGCGAAAAGCCTGCTTGTTGTGCGGGTTGTGCTGCTGCCATTGAAATGGTGCACGACTTAGGGCTCGATGATTATTATTTGATGCGCAGTGATGCTGCTCCCTTGGTGGATCAAAGCGATCACGAGCGAACGTTAGCCCTATTTGATATGCCAGAATTGCTGGCAACCCACGTACAAGAAAGTGAGGATCATAAAACCCTCAATCTGCAATTAGCGGATGTGAACTGCGCTGCTTGCTGTTGGCTAATTGAGAAAGTCCTACACGAGGTGCCCGGCATACAGGCGGCTCCCGTGAATTTAGCAACTATGCAGCTTAATTTGCAGTTTGATAAATCGTTAGATATCCCCCCGAAAGAAGCTGCACAAAAAGTATTAGAGTTAGGCTATGGCTTGGCGCTGCCTGGTGATCCAGCCCGTGAAAAGCAGCTTACCCGCGAGTTCCGCACCATGTTGGGGCGGTTGATTCTTGCGGGTATTGGCTCGATGCAGTCAATGACGTATGCAGCCGTATTGTATTTGAATGTGCTTGATAGCTCAGAGCAACTCTATAAAGAATTATTTCGCTATAGCTCTTTATTAATTGCCACACCGGTGGTGTTTTATTCTGGTTTACCTTTTTTTCAAGGTGCTTGGCGCGGGCTTAAGCAAGGCACCTTGAATATGGACTTACCTATTGCCATCGCATTATTCCTCGCGTGGGGTGGCTCCATAGTCAACATGATGCTCGGTGGCGACCATGTGTATTTTGAATCGGCTGCCATGTTTGTGTTTTTCCTGCTTATCAGCCGTTGGCTAGAACAGCATCAGCGACATCGGATTCAGAGAGAATGGCAACGCTTACAAGATGCTCTACCGCAGGTGGTGAGAAAGGTCACCACGGGAGATGACTACCGTTGGATTGGTGTGCGCCAAATTCGCTTAGAGGATGAGCTGTTTATGGCGCAAGGTGAGGTTATTCCTGTGGATGCGGAGGTGCTTGCAGGGGAAGCCCAAGTGTCGGAAGCCGCACTAACGGGGGAATCGTTGCCTATCACTCGTCAGCCGGGCGACTTGGTGGCAGCCGGTTCTAAATTACTCGAAGGGCAGCTCACCATTAAAGCCCGCGGTTTAGCGCATGAAAGCTTAGTGGCCCGTATTGGTGAACAGGTGCAACAAGCGCAAAACGAACGCGTCACAGTGGTGCGGGATTGGCAAAAAGTAGCCCCGCTATTTACCTTTGGCATCCTGTTACTGGCAATAACAACGATGGCGTACCACTGGTCTTCAGGGCCTACGGTAGCATTCGAATACACGTTGGCCTTGTTGGTAATCACTTGTCCTTGTGCGCTTGCTCTTGCCGTGCCGTTGTCCATATCAGCCACCCTGTCTGCGGGGCTGCGTTATGGTTTACTTATTGCTTCGCCCAAACAGCTTCTCGCCATGCACCATCTCAAAGGCGTCATGTTCGATAAAACAGGCACATTGACGAATGGCGAGTTTGCCCTGGTGAAAACAGAAGTAGCAGATGACTCTCAGAATTTGGAATATTTGCTTGGCATCACAGCAGCGTTGGAGAAAGACCACCCGCATCCTATTGCTCGTGCCTTTGATAATGTGGCGCACGAGACTCATTTAACAGATATACGTATCAGCCGCACAGGCGCTGAAGGTATGTATAATGGGCAACGTTGGTCAATTAGTGGGGAGCCAACTAAGGCGCGCCCAGGGGCAACGTGCTTGGTGCTTAAGCTTGAAGGGAAGCCCCAGCTATGGCTGTGGGTGAGCGACCAGGTTCGTCCTGAAAGCGCTGCAGTGATTGAGCATTTTCACCAAGAGTATGGTTGGAATGTGCGCTTAGCCAGCGGAGACGCAGCAGAAGCAGTACAAGCTTTGGGCCAGCAGCTGCACCTAGAAGAAGCTCACGGCGACATGACTCCTAATGAGAAGGCTGAATGGTTAGCTGCATTGCAAGCCACAGAGGGCTCGCAAATGATGGTGGGTGATGGTATTAATGATGCACCAGCGCTTTTAGAGGCTGATGTATCTGTGGCGCCAGCCAATTCCACGAGTTTGGCGCGCCAAGCAGCCGGCGTGTATTTATTACAGCATGACTTAGCCGCATTACCTGTGTTGCCCGCATTGGCTAAGCGTTGTCGTAGCATTATTTGGCAGAATTTAGGCTGGACACTTTTGTACAATGCCATTGCGATTCCTCTCGCTATGGCAGGTACCATTACACCTTGGGCAGCTGCTCTCGGCATGGCCACATCTTCCTTGTTGGTCACCCTTAACGCAAACCGGATAAATCGATGGAAAGCCTCGTTCTCATTATCCCCTTGAGCCTGATTGGTTTAGCTGTCACTGTATATATTCTATTCAAGGCTCTAAAAAGCGGTCAGTTTGAAGATTTAGAAAAGCACGGTTGGTCTGTGGTGTTTGATGATCGCGAGCGCCCCGACGCTCAACAACAAGGTAAACAAACCGATGAATGAAGCGTTATTATCTAGCTTGGCTGCCGCAGCCCTACTTGCAGGAACTGGCGGCTTGCATTGTGCTGCTATGTGCGGTGGCATAGCGAGTGCTTTAACCTTTTCAATTCCGAGTGACAAGCGCCAAGGCAAAAAGCTGTGGGCATGGCAGCTGCTCTATGGTAGCGGGCGCGTAGGTACTTATATGCTGCTGGGTACAGGTGCTGGTGCGCTTGGGGATGGGTTGTTAAGACATTTGAGTAGCCAGCACTTCCATTGGCCGGCGCTCCTTTCTGCCGCAATAATGCTGTTGTTGGCGGTGCAGCTATTGGGTAAATCTAGCCCCTTAGTGCACTTGGAAAAAGTGGGTGGCCATGTGTGGCGCCGTATTCAGCCGCTACTAAAAGGGCTGATGCCAGTGGACCATCCGCTGAAAGCGCTTGCTTTAGGAGGTTTATGGGGCTTTATGCCTTGTGGCCTTCTGTACTCCGCTTTGATGCTAGCAGCAGGCACTGCTAGCCCTTTAGGCGGAGCATTGACCATGCTGGTTTTTGGCTTGATTACTATACCGCCTGTGGCAAGCGCTGGGGTATTTGCGGGTAAGCTTCGCCACTTGCGTGAAGGAGTCGGACGCCCAGTGGCATTGTTGTTGGCCTTGTTAGTGGCGGCTGTGTTCCTTTATCAAGGATTGACGGGGCATCACCACGATGACCACAGCGATACCGCTCACTCCCACGAGGCACCCCATACAGAACTTGAGCAAACACACCACCATTAAACTCTTTTTACTCACTTGTACTAGTATTGCTGTGTGCGCATAATGGCCGCATTTCTCATTCATTAAATTATGGTGTTGTGATGACAAATATTGAGCGCCCTCAGCTAGAGTTACCCGAGGGCCATAATAAGTTGCTACTTCATTCCTGTTGCGCGCCTTGCTCGGGCGAGGTTATGGAAGCTATTACAGCCTCTGGGATTGATTACACCATCTTTTTTTATAACCCCAATATCCATCCTGAAAAAGAGTATTTAATTCGCAAGGAAGAGAATATCCGTTTTGCGGAAAAGCATAACGTGCCCTTTGTGGATGCAGATTACGATACGGACAACTGGTTTGAACGTGCTAAAGGCATGGAAGATGAGCCAGAGCGTGGTGTGCGTTGCACCATGTGCTTTGATATGCGTTTTGAGCGCACTGCACTTTATGCCTATGAAAATGGGTTTAACGTGATTAGTAGTTCATTGGGCATTTCACGTTGGAAGAACATGAAGCAAATTAATGATTGTGGCTATCGAGCGGCTGGGCGTTATCCTGATATGCATTATTGGGATTATAACTGGCGCAAAGGTGGTGGTAGCCAGCGCATGATTGACATCAGCAAGCGCGAACGCTTTTATCAGCAAGAGTACTGCGGCTGTGTGTATTCCTTGCGAGACACTAACCGCTGGCGCATGTCCAATGGCCGTGAGCGCATCAAAATTGGCATTAAGTATTACGGCGACGACGACTAGCTTTTATTGGTGCCTATGGTCAAAAAGCACAGCCCCAGAATATTGTAAATTCTGGGGCTGTTTTGCTTTAGGCTTAGCGCTTTCGTTATGCCTTAGCAAATAGCAAAAGCCTCGCGCGCGGCTGCTAGAGTCTTATCAATGTCGTCTTGCGTATGTGCTTGGGACATGAAGCCTGCCTCAAAAGCTGAAGGAGCTAGGTACACTCCACGCTCAAGCATGGCGCGATAAAAGCGCTTAAAACGCTCAATATCACAAGCCATGGACTGGCTAAACTGAGTGATATGGGTGGCATCAGTGAAGAAAAAACCAAACATTCCACCCACTTGGTTAGTGGTGAGAGCAACTCCCTGCGCTCGCGCTGCATCGGCCAAACCTTCGGCCAAATGTCTGGTTTTGGCAGTGAGTTTTTCGTGGAAGTTGGGCTGGCTCACTTTCTCTAGTGTGGCTAGTCCAGCAGCCATCGCCACAGGGTTGCCGGATAGTGTGCCGGCTTGGTACACAGGTCCTGCTGGAGCGAGGTGCTGCATAATATCCTTGCGGCCTCCAAAAGCACCCACTGGCATGCCGCCACCCACGACTTTTCCTAAGGTAGTCATGTCTGGAACAATGTTGTAATGCGCTTGGGCACCGCCTAAAGCTACGCGAAAACCGGTCATAACTTCATCGAAAATGAGCACGCTACCATACTGTGTGCATTGTTCGCGGAGCGCTTCTAAAAAGCCTGGGATTGGTGGGATACAGTTCATGTTGCCCGCAACAGGTTCAACGATTAAGCACGCAATGTTGTCTCCGTGCTCTTTAAAACAAGCTTCCACCGCCGCAATGTCATTGTAGGGCAGGGTAATGGTGTATTTGCTCACATCAGCAGGAATGCCGGGCGAGCTAGGCACGCCAAGCGTGAGAGCACCAGACCCAGCTTTGACCAGCAGGCTGTCTGCATGACCGTGATAGCAGCCTTCGAACTTTACGATAATATCTCGCCCCGTATACCCGCGTGCTAATCGGATAGCACTCATGGTGGCTTCTGTGCCAGAGCTCACCATTCTCACTTGCTCGATTGAGGGTATGAGTTCCGTAATCTTGGTGGCCATTTTAACTTCAAGCTCAGTCGGCGCGCCAAAGGTCATGCCTTGGTCGATGGCGGCTTTTACCGCTGTGATAACATCCTTGTCATTATGACCAAGAATAAGCGGCCCCCATGAGCCCACATAATCAATGTATTTCTGCTCGTCAGCATCAAATACATAGGCGCCTTCACCTCGCTGGAAAAACACCGGCGTGCCGCCTACGCCATTGAATGCGCGCACAGGAGAGTTCACGCCGCCTGGGATTACCTTTTGCGCTTGTTCATACAATAAGTTGGAGTGTGTTTGAAGAAACATAGTTGTTTTCCTTTAATTATGTTTGTGTCAGCGCCACTAAATTGCGTGCTTGCGCGCTAATATCAGCTGCCGCAAAAAGCGAATGCGCCACTGCAATCATGTGGGCGCCTGCTTGGATGGCTTGTTGGGCATTAACTTCATTGATGCCGCCGATAGCAACTATGGTGGCATTGTCAAAAACCTGTCGTGCGCTTGATAGTACTTCAAGCGAAGCAGGGGGAGCTTGGGGTTTGGTGGTCGAAGCAAAGAAGCGGCCAAAGGCCACATAGTTGGCTCCGTCCTCAATGGCTTGTTTAGCCAATGATAAGTCTTGATGACAGGTGACACCAATGATTGCTTCTGGCCCAAGCAATGCTCGTGCAGCTGCTGGGCTGCCATCATCTTGGCCGAGATGCACACCGGCAGCTCCCACTTGGTGGGCAAGCTGCATATCGTCGTTGATAATTAACGGTACCTGGTATTTTTCTGCCAACGCCTGAAGCTTTATGGCAATAGCGTGCTTTTCCTCCGGCGTTACGTCTTTGTGCCGGTACTGCAACCAACCAATGCCGCCTTTCATGGCTGCTTCGCATGCAGCTAACAATGCATCAATATTGTGATGCAAGTTGGGGGCTGTAATCGCATAGACCCCGCTGCGGGCTTTAGGATTCAAGGCGACGCTCCGGAATTAGCTGGCCTTTGCCTGAGCGCCAGGCCCGGCGTAAGGCGCTATGCACATATTCTTGTGCTTCTTCGATGGCTTCGGAGAGCGCAGCCCCTTGTGCCACATAGCTTGCAATGGCGCTAGAGAGTGTGCAGCCGGAACCATGGTAGGTGTCGGGTAAGCGTGTCCATGTCCAAGACCGTTTGCCTGCTTTATCGAATAAAACGTTTTCCACTTCGTCCGTATTGCGATGGGTGCCGGTGATAAGAACAGGGGTTTGTGTTAGCTCAAATAAGTGATAACCGCATTCATCAAGGCTGTCTTTGCCAGCCAAAAGCTGGGCCTCGGGAAAGTTTGGTGTCAGTAGTGCAGACAAGGGAGCTAGCTCGCTGAGCAGTATCTGGTTTAACGATTCTGTCGCTAGCCCACCACCCGCTTCAGCAGCAAGTACAGGGTCTAGTATCACGGGAGCATTAGGTAGCTGCTGTAGTAAGTGCTTGATAAATCTCACTATTGCAGGGGAAGCTGTCATGCCGATTTTGACAGCACTAAAAGAAACATCGTCTAACAGCGCTTTTGATTGTTGCTCTAGCATCTCCACGGCAACGGTTTCAAATGAATAAACATTTTGCGAGTTTTGTACAGTTAGGCCAGTGATTAGGGTGGCTGCAAAGCCGCCTAAGCTGTGAATAGCTTCAATGTCGGCTTGAATGCCAGCGCCGCCAGAAGGGTCGTGGCCTGCTATAACGAGAACATTGGGTTTCAAGGTATTTTTCCTATGCGAAAGTTAGAATGGGCGTGTTACCACTAAGCCAATAATTAATAGCAAAAAGAGTACAGGCACTTCATTAAACCAGCGGAAATAAACATGAGTGCGCGTATTCGCATTGTTAGCAAAGCGTTTTAAATGGGCTAAACATATATGATGGTAGCCAACGAGCAACAAGACGAGTAGCATTTTGGCGTGGTACCACCCTTGGGTTTTGTAATAGCTCCAGTTCATGGTAGTGAGCCAAATACCGAAGACTATGGTGGCTATCATGGCTGGTGTCATAATGCCGCGATAAAGCTTGCGCTCCATAATAATGAATCTTTCATGGCTGATTGGATCGCTGGCATCCGCGTGGTAAACAAAGAGCCGAGGCAGATAGAACAACCCTGCGAACCAACTTACCATGCTGGCAAGATGTAAGGTTTTTACGATTCCATAGGTCACGTGGAGCTCCTTCTGTGAGTTGGGGCGCCCATCATAACAAGCAAACCATTGTTTCGCAGTTGTATTAGAGCGAAGTTGAGTGTTGAAATATTAAGCAATAGCACACAGGAGATAAGTATGTCTGGCAAACCATTTAGCGTAGGAATTGTTGGCGCCACGGGTTACACCGGCGCTGAGCTAGTGCGCTTATTGTGCTCGCACCCAAGTGTTGAAGTGACGGTAATCACTTCCCGCGGTGAGCTCGGCAAGCCAGTGGCTGATTTATATCCTAGCCTACGCGGATTCACAGAACTGTGCTTTGTAGAGCCAAGTGTTGAGGTGCTAGCAAGCTGCGACGTTGTGTTTTTTGCCACTCCACATAATGTGTCTATGAAAATGATGCCCGAGCTGATGCAAGAAGGAATCAGAGTGGTGGATTTGTCCGCGGACTTTCGTTTACGTGATGTCGCAGTTTGGGAGCGGTGGTACAACGAAACCCACGCGTGTCCTGAATATATTGAGTCGGCAGTGTATGGACTGCCTGAAATATTTTCAGAGGAGATTAAGCAGGCTCAGTTGGTGGCGGGGGCAGGATGCTTTCCCACATCGGTGCAGCTAGGTTTTTGGCCTTTGCTTCAACATGGTCTTGTGAAGCAAGAGGGGCTTATTGCCAATGCTGCAACAGGAGTGAGTGGTGCGGGGCGGCAAGCGAAAATCCCCATGCTGTTTGCTGAGGCAAATGACAGCTATAAGTCTTATGCTGCGTCGGGTCACCGTCATTTGCCTGAGATTGAACAAGGCTTAACGTTGGCAGCTGGTCAAGCAACTCAGGTTACCTTTGTGCCTCACTTGGTACCAATGATTCGAGGCATTCAAGCTACCCTATATGCGCAGTTGCAAGATAGTGGCATCAGCAACGAGGCGTTACAAAAAGCCTATGAAGACTTCTATCGCGATGCGCCCTTTGTCGATGTGCTTCCTTTTGGAAGCTTGCCGGAAACGCGCTCTGTGAAAGGTAGCAATATGTGTCGTATTGCACTTCATCGACCACAGGGGCGTGATACTATTGTTGTGCTTTCGGTTATCGATAATTTAGTGAAAGGCGCCTCAGGCCAAGCTATTCAGTGCATGAACTTGATGCTAGGTTTGCCCGAGACTACTGGCTTGATGCTGCCCGCATTGATGCCGTAATTGGGGGAAACATTGAGTAAGCCACAGATTAAAATCCCTCAGCCGGTTTTGTTTTTACAAAGCCAAGAGGCACAGCGTCGACGTTTGGTATGGCAATTGGTGCTGGCATTGCTGATTGCCGCTTTGTTGGTTGGGATTGGCTATGGATTGGCTAACCGTCAACAAGTGCTAGCTTATGTTAATGGTGAAGAAACCTTGCGTGGCCAAGTTCGACAACTCGAAAGGGCACTTAAAGAAGCTCAGCAGGAACTGGTGTTGCATCAAACTGCGGTGGAAGTTTCGCAACAAGCACAAAATAGTATTCGCCAAGAGTTAAGGAACCACCACGCACGGGTGGCGGAACTTGAAGCTACGGTGGATTTCTATAAAAGTATTATGAGCCCAGAATCTGGTGAGCAGAGGCTGAGGGCGGATAATTTAACGTTAACGGCAACTGATTCACCGCAGGCATACAATATGGCGTTGATGCTGGGACAGTTCGGCGGCGAGCACGCCGCGGTACAGGGGCAAGTCACTATTAGCGTTAAGGGTTTGCAGGATGGTGAAGCTGTCACTCTAGAGCAAAGTAAGGTGATGGATAAGGCGTTGAGCACGCGTTTCTCTTTTCGCTATTTTCAGGAATTGAGGGGGCGCATAGTTTTGCCAGATGGTTTTGAACCGCAGCAGGTACTGGTTCAGGTGGTTCCTGATTCACGTCATTTAAAGAATACAGACTACAGTTTTGATTGGTCGATTAAGGAGTCTTAAGTGTTAAGTAAAAGAAAAAAAGCGGTAGTAGCTACGCCCAATGAGCATACCTTAATAGCAAAAGGGAGCACCATTACTGGTGATATACAATTTGGCGGAATATTGCACGTGCAAGGAAACGTGGTGGGGCACGTAACCGTATCTGGTGACAAGGGGCAGCTTGTGGTGGACCGTAGCGGCGTTATCGAAGGTGAAGTTCGTGTGCCGCATATTATTATTAACGGTCAAGTGATAGGAGATGTTTACGCCACCGAAAAACTTGAGCTTGCCGAAAACGCCAGAGTAGAAGGCAATGTAACTTATGAAACTATTGAAATGATGGCGGGCGCCCAAGTTAACGGTAAGCTAGTGCGTAATAAAGAAGAGCAAAAGAGCCTGCCAGCTCCCGATAGAAAAGCATCCACCAAGGAGGAAGTGGTGGCTGAGAAGCTAGCAGCAAGCAAAGATAAGAAAGCTTGACGGTTTTGCTCAGGTATTGCATGCTTTAGCCCCTGAAATTAATTGGTAATCTCGGTATGACAGAGTTTTCAGCTCTACTTCTCACAGATCAAGCAGCAGAGAAGGTGCGCAGCTTGCGCGATGAGGAGGGTAATCCTAATCTCAAGCTGCGAGTATATATCACAGGTGGTGGCTGCTCAGGATTCTCCTATGGTTTTAGCTTCGATGAAGAAGTAAAAGACGATGATACCATTGTCGAGAACCAGGGGGTTGAGCTATTAATTGATGCCATGAGCGTGCAGTACCTAGCTGGTTCGGTGGTGCATTATGAGCAAAGCCTTATGGGGTCGAAGTTTGTAGTGCAAAACCCCAATGCAACTTCTACATGTGGATGCGGTTCTTCTTTTGCTATTTAGCCGTAATAAAGCCCACCAAGTACCAATTCCTTAGACGCTCCCGTTACCTGCGGAGAGTTACCCGATACTTTATTTATATGCGCCCATGCTAGCCAAGCAAACGCAGCCGCTTCAACCTGCTCTGGTGGAAGACCGTATTCAGCACTCGTGCTAACTCGCGTGTCGGGTGCCAGTGCTTCTTTAAATAAGTTAATGAGAAAGTTATTGTATGCGCCCCCACCACATATTATTAGCTCTTCTACGTTGTGTTTGGGGATGGCCTTTAATACCGATTGCAAGGTGAGGTGAGCAAGTGTGTGCTGAACATCAGCCGGTAATTCATTGCCTTGCAAGAAGGATTCCAACCAAGTCAGGTTGAAATACTCTCTGCCCGTGCTCTTGGGTGGGCTTAAAGCAAAGTAAGGGTCACTGAGCATTTTTTCTAGCAAAGTAGGCAGTAAATTGCCGCTGGCGGCCCAGTCGCCATTATTATCGTAATACTTTTCTGTGTGCTGATAGCACCAAGCATCAAGCAAAGTGTTTGCTGGACCAGTGTCGAAGCCAAGAGAAAGCGAGTTTTCGGTAAGTAAGCTGATATTGGCGATGCCTCCTAGGTTAAGAACAGCTTTGTTGTGGTTTTTACTTGCGAACTGATGCAGGTGAAAACGAGGAACCAAAGGAGCGCCTTCTCCGCCTAGCGCTATGTCGGCTCTTCTGAAGTCGCTAATAACAGTAATGCCGGTGCGGGCGGCGAGGGCCCCAGGGTTGTTGGCTTGTAGTGAAAACCCCAGCTCAGGGTGGTGGCGTAACGTCTGCCCATGGCAGCCGATGGCGGCAACTTGCGATGCTGAGATTTTGGCTTCAGCGAGCAGCGCTTCAACAATGGCGGCGTAACATTCTGTGAGTTGCGTTTCTGCAATTCCTAACTCATAAATTTCGTTGTGACCAGGAGAGCAGAGGCGCTCAAGCTGGCGGCGAACTGTGGCGGAAAAAGGATGATGCAAATGCGCGCGGACCTTGGTGCCTTTGTTATTGATATGGGCAAGCACGGCATCGACACCGTCAAGGCTGGTGCCTGACATTAATCCAATATACAGAGAAGAAGGCATGGCTGTTATGCTCGCAAGACGTAGTGGCTTAAAAATTACAAGCGCAATCATTCTCAGCTGATACAATAGTGCGCTGTGACTTATTATGTTGCGTGAAATCCAAATTAGTATGTTCAATTGTTGTGAAAAGGCAATAGTGTAATGACTGAAGTAGATGCCGCTTTGGCGCAAATTCGCCGTGGTACGGAAGAGATTATTCAAGAAGAAGATTTGCGGAAAAAACTGGAGTTAGGTCGCCCGCTACGTATCAAGGCAGGCTTTGACCCCACAGCACCAGACCTTCATTTGGGTCATACGGTGCTTATTAATAAGTTAAAAGTATTTCAGGATTTAGGTCATACCGTTATTTTTCTTATTGGCGATTTCACAGGGATGATTGGTGACCCCAGCGGTAAAAGCGCAACGCGCCCACCTCTTACGCGCGAAGAGGTGTTGGCAAATGCAGAAACCTATAAAGAGCAGGTTTTTAAAATTTTAGATCCTGCCAAGACAGAGGTTCGCTTTAACTCAGAGTGGATGAGCAAGCTTGGTGCCGACAAAATGATTGAGCTGGCGGGCAAATATACAGTTGCTCGCATGCTAGAGCGCGATGATTTTGCCAAGCGATTTGCAAATGAGCAGTCAATTGCTATCCACGAATTTTTATATCCCCTTGTGCAAGGGTACGACTCCGTTGCGTTAGAAGCCGACATAGAGTTTGGAGGTACGGACCAAACGTTTAATTTGTTAATGGGAAGGACGCTGCAGCGCCAATACGGACAAGATTCACAAGTGTGCATAACTGTACCTTTGTTGGAAGGCTTGGACGGCGTACAAAAAATGTCGAAGTCATTAGGTAATTATGTGGGCGTTACAGAGGCCCCAGGAGTTATGTACCGCAAGCTGCTATCTGTGCCTGATGAATTGGTATGGCGCTACTACGAGTTGCTAAGCTTTAAAAGCATGGAAGAGATTGCAGAGTTAAGGGCGGCGGCAGATAAAGCAGGCTCCCCGCAAGAGGCAAAGAAAATATTTGCGCATGAAATTGTGGCTCGCTTCCACGGAGAAAGTGCGGCTGAAGCAGCTCCGCGTTCTGCGGGTAACCAAATTGCACTAGGAGAAATTCCTGAGAATGTACCCGAAGTAGAAATTGAGGCGGGCGAACAGGGGCAGCTTATGTTGGTGCAGGTGCTCCGTATGGCGGGCTTGGCGCATAACAGTAGTGCAGCAAAAGATGTACTTAAGCGCGGCGCTGTATATATAGATGGACAGCAAGCTGATGAAAGTCTTATACTCACGCCCGGCGACGCAAAGGTGATCCAGGCAGGAAAACGGCGCATCGCAAAAGTCATTGTGAGGTGATGATAAATTAAACTTTATGATGACGATTTGAACGTTCTGAGCAATATTTAAGCGGTCGGAAAAAAAGTTCAAAAAAAGGTTTGACAGGGGGCGCTAAATCACTAAGATAGGCGTCCTCAACACGGGGCACACACCCCGGAGATCGAAAGCAAGGATCTCGCGCTCTTTAACAATCTAAACAGACAAACGTGTGGGACCTGTTCTGTGCTGCAGTAGTTATTATCAGCATCAGAGCAAG
>DAHVSB010000048.1 GCA_027324795.1 Alcanivoracaceae bacterium | reverse complement strand
GTGCCGGGAACCCCGCGCGGTTCCAGCGCACCTCGCAGTGCTTATTGCTGATGAGTTTAATTTAGAACTCGTTGAGTGGCGCCAACCCGGCGCTAGGGCCACCCCCGGCGCTAGGGTAAGTTGCCTGCTCGGCATGAGAGCCTTAACTAACCAACCGCGCCAACCCATATAACACCAACAAAATCACCGCCCACTTGCCGATTTTGTAGCCGGTGCGGTTCTTGCGTTTGAGTCCTTTCAAAAATGTTTGGTAAGCCAAAACGCTTTGGCCGAGCTTATTGCCTACACCCGTTTGGTTTTCGTCCACGTTATCAATCACGAAAAGGCTGTTAAAAAAGCGCCCGAAGCGGTGATAAAGCGTTTGCATCCACGCCCATTTTAGCGGTCTGTCGATATCCGTCATTAAAATAACACGCGGGGTGTCGGTGTCGTTGTAAGCGTTGTGCAAATAGGTTTCATCAAACAGGACGCCTTCGCCATCTTTCCATTTGTAATCTTCTTGGTCGATTTGGATGCCGCAGCCATCGGAGTTCGGTGTGCTTAACCCGAGTGAATAACGCAAGGCAAATGCAAAAGGATCGTGGTGGTCGCTTAACTTTTTGCCAGGCATTAGTACTGCAAAGAGGGCCAAATTCATGTTTGGAACCTGTTCGAGCAAGGCAAGGGTTTTGGGCGCCAACTCGCGCGCTGAGGGAATGTCGCTGTCGTACACTTTTAAATAAAAGCTTACCCAGCGACCATCTTTGTAAAAGCTGCTAGCGGGCAAATCGTCTTTGGCCTTAATGTGACCCATTTGATAAAGCGCTAAAGCTTCATCGCGGATGGTTTCCCAATTGTCGCTGAGTACGCGCAATTCAGGGAAAAAGCGTTGCGGAATAATGGGTTGCAGCGGCACTTTGGACAAGGCGTAAGCGGGTACGTTAAAAGGCACTGTGAAAGTGGAAAAATCACTGAGCTGCCGAGTTAAAGGAAAGGTGCGGCTGCAGCGAATATGAATTAACAAGATAGAGAGCAAGTAGAGGCAAATAGCCGCAGTGATAATACTCATGGCGTGTCTTCTTGGGCCTTTGTTGGGATGGAGCCGTAACTATAAGACGAAATTGTTTTGGGTGCTATCACTTAGCGGCCACTTTGCCACCGTCGGGGCTCTTTTGTTGCGCGGTTTTATAAGCATCGCGCGCCACTACCTGTTGCACAAAGCGCTCAATGTTTGGCATGGCAGGCAGGTTAGGGATTTCTAACAAGCCAAGCAGTGGGAAAGTCATTTGCACATCGGCAAAGCTGAAATCACCCGCAAAAAAGGTGTTGTTGGCTAAATGCTGTTCAATAAAAGCCACCTGCTCTGTTAGGCGTGGTTGCATAAACTGGGTAAATACTTGTTTGCCAATGGCACCAGTGAGTGTGCGCACAATGGGGGGAATAGGTTTTTTGCCCAGTTGTTGCATCACCAAGGTAAACACCAAATACGGCATCAACGAGCCTTCGGCAAAATGCAGCCAAAAGTGGTATTGGTTTAATGCTTGGCCTTCGGTGGGTTTAAATTGATTGTCTTTATCGAAGTGGCTTTGTAAGTATTCCAAGATTACAGCGGATTCAGCAATCACTTCGCCATCCACTTCTAGCAAAGGAGCCTTGCCAAGTGGGTGTACGGCTTTTAAGGCATTGGGGGCGGATAAATCCTTGCGGCGTTGGTAATTCACTAGCTCGTAATTGAGGCCGAGTTCTTCTAAGGCCCACAAAATGCGAAAAGAGCGGGAGTATTCGAGGTGGTGGAGTTTAATCATGGTGGGCTCTCTGTGGTGGGCATTCCGATATGGTTTGCTGCTAAGGGGTGTTAAGTGCGTTCAGCAGGTTTAGCCACTAAGTAAAACACACTTTGCAGCTTTAGGCCTTTTGTGTAAAACAGACTTTACAGCAGGCGGTTAAAAACTAAGCGCTGCCTAATACAAGCAGCGCTTATTATTACAGGCCTAAGTTCTTCAACACACGTAGGCTAATTTCTGAACGGTTCATGGTGTAGAAGTGTAACCCTGGGGCGCCCATGGCGAGTAAGCGCTCACACAGGCGAGTGACAATATCAATACCATATTCGGTAACAGCCTCGTCATCCTCCTTGATGTCCTCTAGGCGAGACAACAACCAACGGGGCACATCGGCACCGCACGCCTTAGAGAAACGCACTAAGTTAGCCACATTCATAATCGGCATTATGCCAGGGTAAATGGGGGCATCGCAGCCGATTTTTTGCAGGGCATCAATATAAAACCCGTAAGCGTCGGGGTTATAAAAATATTGGGTGATGCCATAGTTAGCCCCTGCGTCTATTTTGCGTTTGAAGTGAGCAATGTCATCTTCAAAGCTGCGCGCTTGGGGGTGCATTTCAGGGTAAGCGGCCACTTCTAGGGTGAAATGGTCCCCCGTTTGTTCGCGAATAAATGCCACCAAATCGTCGGCATAGGGCAGTTCGCTATTGGCATAACCCATGCCCGAGGGCAAGTCGCCACGTAGGGCCACGATACGAGTGAGGCCTGCTTCTTTGTATTGCTGAATGATTTCTGCTAATTCTGTTTTTTCTTGACCAATGGAGCTTAAATGCGGCGCCGCGTCAGGGTGCACTTGCTGCATGGCGAGCACAGTTTCATAGGTGTTATCACGGGTAGAGCCGCCAGCGCCGTAGGTGCACGAAAAAAACTCGGGGTTAGCCGACATCAAATCTTTTTGTGCGCTAATTAAATTCTCGCGGCCTTTGTCTGTTTTCGGCGGAAAAAACTCAAAACTAATGCGGTAAGAGTGTGCCATTTTTTATCCTTAATAAATCTGTAACAACATGAAGCCCGCTGTAGCGGGCCTCGTTGTTGTTAATGCCAGCGTTTAGTACTTGTAGGTGTCGCTCTTGTACGGGCCGTTAACGTCCACGCCGATGTATTCCGCTTGCTCAGGGGTAAGCTGAGTAATAACACCGTCAAACCCTTCTACCATGTAGCGTGCCACTTCTTCGTCGAGGTGTTTAGGTAGCAGCTCAACGGTTAAGCCCTCTTTTTTCTCAGCATCGCTAAGGTTGGCAAAGCCTTGTTTGAACAAGTGAATTTGCGCCAATACCTGGTTAGCAAAAGAACCATCCATAATACGGCTTGGGTGGCCAGTGGCGTTACCCAGGTTCACTAAGCGGCCCTCGGATAACAGGAGTAAATAGTCGTTATCTTCACGGTTACGCCACACTTGGTGCACTTGGGGTTTTACTTCTTCCCATTCCCAAGTTTCACGCATAAAGGCGGTGTCGATTTCGTTATCAAAGTGACCGATGTTGCACACCACAGCGCCTTTCTTTAGCGCTTGTAGCATGTTTTTATCGCACACATTGTAGTTACCGGTGGTGGTAACAATGAGGTCGGTGGTGCCCAAAATATCTTTGTTAATGCTGGCTAAGGTGCCATCGTTAACGCCATTGATGTAAGGGCTCACCACCTCGTAACCGTCCATGCAGGCTTGCATGGCGCAAATAGGGTCGATTTCGGTAACGCGCACAATCATGCCCTCTTGGCGTAGGGATTGTGCTGAGCCTTTGCCCACATCACCGTAACCAATCACTAGCGCACGTTTACCTGAAAGCAAGTGGTCGGTGGCGCGCTTAATGGCATCGTTTAGGGAGTGGCGGCAGCCGTAACGATTGTCGTTTTTAGATTTGGTTACCGCATCATTTACGTTAATGGCAGGCACTTTGAGGGTGCCTTTTTTCAGCATTTCCACCAAGCGATGCACACCGGTGGTGGTTTCTTCAGAAATGCCGTGGATGTTATCTAGCATTTGTGGGTACTGCTCGTGGATAAGAGCGGTTAAATCACCGCCGTCGTCCAGAATCATATTGGCATCCCACAGGTTGCCGTTGCCATCGTGGCAGGTTTGCTCGATGCACCAAATATATTCTTCCTCGGTTTCGCCTTTCCATGCAAATACGGGGGTACCCGCAGCTGCGATGGCGGCGGCGGCGTGGTCTTGGGTAGAAAACACGTTGCAGCTCGACCAACGCACTTCGGCGCCCAAATCTTGCAGGGTCTCGATTAACACTGCGGTTTGAATGGTCATGTGAATGCAGCCAATAATGCGTGCGCCTTTTAAGGGCTGCTCAGCACGGTATTGGTTGCGAATGGCCATTAGCGCTGGCATTTCGGTTTCAGCAATGGCGATTTCGCGGCGACCCCAATCGGCAAGCGACAGGTCGGCGACTTTAAAATCTTGTTTTTCAATAGTGGCAGCTTGTGTGCTCATAAACTTTTCTCCATTCGTGGTAAGCGAATGGGCGCCGTTGGTACCGAGCCTAGCGGCAAGCCGCTGCAGCGCCCCTCGGAATTCAGGTTATAGGCCCGCGTCGGCTTTTAATGCCTCGGCAAGGTCGGTTTTTTCCCAAGTAAAGTTGGGATTGTCGCGCCCAAAGTGGCCGTAAGCGGCGGTGTCGCGGTAAATGGGGCGGCGTAAATCGAGCGCTTCAATAATACCGCGGGGGCGCAAGTCAAAATGTTGGCTGATGAGCGCGGCAATGGTGTCATCGCTAATGCGGCCGGTGCCAAAGGTGTTCACAGAAATTGAGGTGGGATCGGCCACGCCAATGGCGTAGCTCACCTGAATTTCGCAGCGCTCGGCAAGGCCTGCGGCCACCACGTTCTTCGCCACATAGCGGCCAGCGTAAGCGGCGGAACGGTCGACCTTAGAGGGGTCCTTGCCCGAAAATGCACCACCACCGTGGCGTGCCATGCCGCCGTAGGTGTCCACAATAATTTTGCGGCCCGTTAAACCACAGTCGCCCACGGGGCCGCCAATCACAAAGTTGCCGGTGGGATTAATGTGATATTGGGTGCCGGCGTGCAGCCACTCAGTGGGCAACACAGGCTTAATAATTTCTTCCATCACCGCTTCGTGAATATCTTTTTGGCTGATATCCGCCGCGTGTTGGGTGGAAAGCACCACCGCATCCACCGCCACGGGCTTGCCGTTTTCATAGCGCAGCGTGAGCTGGCTTTTGGCATCGGGGCGCAACCAATCAAGCACGCCGCTTTTGCGCAGTTGCGCTTGGCGCTCCATTAGGCGGTGGGCATAGTGAATGGGAGCGGGCATTAGGCTGTCGGTTTCGTTGCTGGCATAGCCGAACATTAAGCCTTGGTCACCGGCACCGATTTGCTTGTCTTCCTTTTCATCCACGCCCTGTGCGATATCGGGGCTTTGTTTGCCAATGGCGTTAAGTACGCCGCAACTGGCACCGTCAAAACCTACTTCCGAGCTGTTATAGCCGATGTCTAAAATGACATCGCGCACCACTTGCTCTAAGTCCACATAGGTCTCCGTGGTGACT
Organism: Alcanivoracaceae bacterium; assembly: GCA_027324795.1. Lineage (GTDB taxonomy): Bacteria > Pseudomonadota > Gammaproteobacteria > Pseudomonadales > Alcanivoracaceae > CALEAR01. Next base: position 9,753 of record DAHVSB010000048.1, on the reverse strand, counting down.
TCGCCTGCGATAATGGCAACGCCCGTTTTAACTAAGGTTTCCACTGCCACACGAGCTTCTGGGTCATCTTTGATGATGGCATCAAGCACGGCATCAGAAATTTGGTCGGCCATTTTATCTGGGTGGCCTTCTGACACAGATTCAGAGGTAAAAATTGTATATTCGCTCATGGGAAGTGCTCTCCATTGTGTTGCGATAAAAAATGGCTGTACTCAGCCTGTTTATTTGTAGGCTTAAGGAGCGCTGGGGTGCGCTTGCCGAAAGCTCCTGACTTGTAGTTGAAACCCATTGCGCAGAGCAAGAAACTGAGCCTCTTGAGGAACTAGGCCGGCTTGTTCTGCCCAACGCTGTAAATCCTCCTCAGCAAAGCCGAGCCAAATATGGCCGCAACGTTCGCTGGTCCATTGTTGCTGGTGCTCGCACAACTCGGTGATAAGCAGCAAGCCTTGGGGCTTAAGCCTGCGCGCCGCGGCAATAAAGCTATCAGCCGGGTGCGCCAAATGATGCAGCACCATATTCAAAATCACCGCATCAAATTGCTGTGCGGGGGCGTTGTGTGGCCAGTTGCCGAGCACCAACTCTGCGCTAATCTTTTGTTTGCCTAAGCGCTCTCGTGCGGCTTGCAACATGTTTTGGCTGCGGTCGATACCCATTAGATGCGTAAAGAGCGGCGCAATTTGCTGCAAAAATTGCCCTTCGCCGGGGCCTATTTCTAAGGCGCTGTGCGCGTTAGCGGGCAATGCGCGCTTTAGCATATCCGCCGCCAACTCGTGATAATCCTGGCTATAAGCGAGGAAAGGATCTTGGCTAATGTGTCCGTGTTCCTCGAAATAGGCTTGGCTTAAGGCACTACGGTTTTGCTCAATAGTCAATAACGCCTCTTGTACTTCGGGTTGCTGCTGCGTGTTATCCACGGCATCAAACACGGCTTGGTGGGCGTGAGCAAAAGCCAAAGGATCGCTCCAGTTGGGCAATGCGCGACGATAAAATAGCGTATTGCCCTCGCGCTTGGCCTCCACTAACCCTGCTTGCGCTAACAGCTTGAGATGATGGCTCAAGCGCGATTGGCCTAAACCTAATAGCGCACTTAACTCCGATGCGGCAAAGCTGTTGCTCCCTAATACCTGCAGCACCTGTAAACGCAATGGGTCGGCCGCAGCTTTCAAAAAAGCCGCTAAAGCATCAAGAGTGGGTGTTGGAGAGGGCGCTAGTGTTGGCATGGGCGGCATTGTAGCTGAGCCAGAAAACTATATCAAAATTTTTTGAAATAGAACGGGCTGCATGGCATTGCACCACTGCAGCCCGTTTAGCGTTTGACGCTCTAGTTGCCCAAAACCATCTCTGCCCCTTTTTCCGCAATCATCACGGTGGGTGCATGAATGTTACTGCCGGTGATGGTGGGCATAACGGAGGAGTCGATCACCCGCAAACCTTTTATGCCGTGAACGCGGAGCTCATCGTCCACCACAGCGAGTTCGTCGTGACCCATTTTGCAACTACCCGCCGTGTGATACACGGTTTCCACATGCTCGCGAATCCATTTTTTGAGTGCCACATCGCTTTGGATATCTGGGCCGGGGGATTCTTCCACTTCAAAAAAGGCTTCCATGGCGGGTTGGGCTAAAATTTCACGGCATAATCGAACGCCCTTTACGAGTGCATCCAATTCTTTTTCTTGCTCAAAATAATTAGCCGTAATCAACGGGTCGACAAAAGGATCCTTGCTAACTAGGCGCACGTGGCCACGACTTTCAGGGCGCAAGTGGCACACATGCAACACAAATCCAGGGCGCATGGAGGTGGTGAGTCCACGCCCGTGAGGCAGCATGCGCACAGCCGCGAATTGCAGCTGCAAATCAGGAATTGGTTCTTCTGGACTTGAGCGAATAAAGCCGCCGCTATCAGTGGGCGTAAAAATAAAATTTTTCTGGGTTAGCATCCTGTGCAAAAACTTAAGGGTATTGAGTTTTAGCCCAGTGGTGAGTGAGGTGCCGCTCTTATCTAAGCAGCGGACAATTACATCGGGGTGATCTTGTAAGTTCTCGCCCACGCCGGGGAGATTGTGCACCACAGGAATGCCATGTAGATCAAGTTCTTCTTTCGGGCCAACTCCCGAGAGCTTCAAAATCTGAGGGCTGTTGATTACCCCTGCGCTTAAAATGACCTCTTTGCTGGCGGAAAGCTCTTCTCGCGGAGAAGCAGCCGCGGCCTTGCGTGTGCTGCCGCGAGCAAACTCTACTCCAGTGGCGCGTTTGCCCTCGAAGAGTATACGGGTCACGTGGGCATGGGTGATAACTGTTAGATTAGGACGATCAAGGGCTTCCTCTAAAAAAGAGTAAGCGCTATTGGCGCGGCGGCCTTGCGGCGTTTGAGTTACTTGAAAGAAGCCTACGCCCTCTTGTTCAGCACCATTAAAGTCCACGGAGTGTTTGAACCCAGCCTGTTCTGCCGCTTTGACAAAAGCTTTGCTGGCGGGGAATTGGAAGTTGGTATCCACCACGTCCATGGTACCCTCAGCGCCGTGGTATTGATTTGGCCCGCGCTGCTGACGCTCGGAGCGTTTAAATAAAGGCAGTACATCATCATAGCTCCAGCCTTTATTGCCGAGACTCGCCCAATGGTCAAAATCTTCGCGGTGGCCGCGTGCATAAATCATAGCGTTCACAGAGCTAGAGCCGCCTAATCCTTTCCCGCGGGGCCAAAAGAAACGGCGATACCCAGTGCGCACTTCGGGCTCGGTTTTGTACCCCCAGTTAAAGCGCTTGCTGTTCATTAAATACAGCATATTTAATGGATTGGTATTGCGCACAAAGTAGCTGCGATCGCTGCCGCCAGCTTCTAATAAACACACCTTGTTGTTGGGGTCTTTAGATAAACGATTTGCCAATAAGCAGCCAGCGGAGCCGCCACCCACAATGATAAAGTCGTACATGCTAATTACTCTAATGCGAATAGTTTGTTTGTGAGTGTAATGCTTGTGAGCGCTAGCTTAAAGTTTAGCGGTTTTACTTGCTAACAACGTTGAGCTTTGCCAAAGATAGTGCAATGTATAAGTCAAAGAGTATTTATTAGGCGGTTTAGCGTAGGAAATTATATTTTTATTCGATTCTGCTATAATGCCCCACCGTTCGTTAATCCGAACTCATCAGCAACCGCTAGGTTGCGAGCTTTTGCATGCTCTAACGCGTGCTTCTTGATGAACCCCCGTAAGCGTTTTAACGCTGTGGAGTGGCGCACCTTCGCGGCTTGGGCCGCGCTATGCACAATCAATTTTTGTTGTGCGCCTTATTGCAAACCTTAATAGGTTTAGCGTCAGAAAAAGTAGGAAATTATGAGAATTGGTATTATTGGTGCTGGTCCTAGTGGCTTAGCACAGTTACGTGCTTTTGAATCTGCCCAACGTGCGGGTGTTAACATCCCAGAAATTGTTTGCTTTGAAAAGCAATCCAACTGGGGCGGCATGTGGAACTACACATGGCGCACCGGGCTTGATGAATTTGGTGAGCCCGTTCACGGTAGTATGTACCGTTACTTGTGGTCCAACGGCCCGAAAGAGTGCTTAGAGTTTTCCGATTACACTTTTGATGAGCACTTTGGCCGTCCTATTTCTTCCTATCCTCCCCGTGAAGTGTTGTTTGATTACATCCAAGGGCGTATCGAAAAAAGTAATGCGCGTGATTACATTCGTTTTAATACCGCAGCGCGTTGGGTGAGCTTCGATGAAGACACGCAGCAGTTCACCGTGGTGCTTGATGATCGCGCTAACGACCGTACCTATACCGAGGTATTCGATTATTTGGTGGTGGCAAGTGGCCATTTCTCGGTGCCCAATATGCCGCATTTTAAAGGCATTGAAACCTTTACTGGTACAGTAAAGCACGCCCACGATTTCCGCGGTGCCGAGCCTTATGAGGGCCGTGACTTATTGCTAATTGGTAGCAGCTATTCCGCTGAAGATATCGGTGTGCAATGCCATAAACACGGCACTAAATCAGTGACCATGAGCTATCGCAGTGCACCCATGGGCTTTGATTGGCCTGAGGGTATGGAAGAAAAGCCCCTAGTCACCCCCTTTGAGGGTGATAAGGCCTTCTTTAGCGATGGCACTAGCAAACGTTTTGATGATGTGATTTTGTGCACAGGTTATCAGCACAATTTCCCTTTCTTGCCTTCCGAGTACCGCTTGGATAACAACAACTGCTTGTATCCCGACCGTCTCTATAAGGGAGTTGTGTTTAACGAGCAGCCACGGTTGATTTACCTTGGCATGCAAGATCAATACTTTACGTTCAATATGTTTGATGCCCAAGCGTGGTTTGCCCGTGATGTGATGATGGGTACCATTGAGCTGCCTGAAAAGGCCGAGCGAGATAAAGACATCGCTAAGTGGTTGGCCAAGCAAGATGCCATCGCAACCCCCGACGATGATGTGGATTTCCAAACGGAATACATACGCGAATTAGTGGACCGCACAGATTACCCTGATTTTGATTTAGAAAAAGTGGCTGAGCTGTTTAAAGAGTGGTTGCGAGACAAAGAGGAAGACATTTTGCGTTACCGCGATAAAAACTTTACCTCTGTTATTACTGGCACCAAGGCAGAGCCTCATCACACCAAATGGTTGGATGAGCTCGATGATTCCATGGAGCGCTATCTTGCCACCGCTGACGAACTAGCTGCTAAAAAGAAAAAAGCATCCTAAACTGCTGAGCACCGACCCCGCTAACTTTATGAGTGGCGGGTTTTTTTATGTGGAGTAAATGTGCAGCTGTTTTTTGGTTAGGCAAAATGCTGCCATTTGCAGTGTAAATTTGCCCAGCGCGCTTGGTTGCGCGACAATAGCCCCTCTCAAATTAGCGGCCGCCTAAAAACCTCTGATTTACCGGCCAGTTGCCATCACCAAGGAGCCAGTTTCATGTCTTCAACTTCACCTAGCTCGCGCCACTTGGCTAACGCGATTCGTGCACTCAGTATGGATGCTGTTCAAAAAGCAAACTCTGGCCACCCTGGCGCACCCATGGGTATGGCAGATATTGCCGAAGTGCTATGGCGTGGTTTTTTAAGCCACAATCCGCAAAACCCTGCATGGCCTAATCGCGACCGTTTTATTCTGTCTAACGGCCATGGGTCTATGTTGTTGTACAGCTTGCTGCACCTCACTGGCTACGACGTTAGCCTTGAAGACATTAAAAACTTCCGCCAGTTAAATAGTCCCACGGCGGGCCATCCCGAGTATATGGATTGCCCAGGTGTTGAAACCACCACAGGCCCGCTTGGCCAGGGCATTGCCAATGCGGTGGGTATGGCGCTCACTGAAAAAATGCTCGCTGCGCAGTTTAACCGTGATGGCCACGATATTATTAATCACTACACCTACACCTTTATGGGTGATGGGTGTTTGATGGAAGGGATTTCCCATGAAGCTTGCTCGCTAGCGGGCACGCTGGGCCTCGATAAACTTATTGTGTTTTGGGACGACAACGGCATTTCCATTGATGGTGAAGTGGAAGGTTGGTTCACCGACAACACAGTGGAGCGCTTCCGTGCTTATGGTTGGCATGTGATTGCCAACGTCGATGGCCACAATGCCGTAGAAATCGAAGCAGCCATTCAAAACGCGAAAGAAGAAACTGACAAGCCCACCTTAATTTGCTGCCGCACCGTGATTGGGTTTGGTTCGCCTGCTAAAGCTGGCACCGCTGATAGCCATGGTGCGCCGTTGGGCGAAGAAGAAATTGCTAACACCAAAGCTGAGCTGGGTTGGGAACACGGCGCGTTTGAAATTCCACAAGATGTATACGCTGCTTGGGATGCCAAAGAGCAAGGCGCTCAGGCTGAAGCTCAATGGCAAGAAAAGTTTGCCGCTTACAAGGCTGCTTTCCCAGAGCTAGCACAAGAACTCGAGCGTCGTTTGGCGGGCGATTTGCCCGCAGATTTTGTGGAGAAAAGCCAAGCCTATATTGAACAATGCCAAGCAGAAATGGCTAACGTGGCTACCCGTAAAGCCAGCGAAAATGCCCTTAATGCCTATGGTCCCTTGTTGCCTGAATTAGTGGGCGGCTCTGCGGATTTAGGGGGCTCTAACAATACCGTATGGAAGGGTAGCAAGGCCGTGAGCGCTGTGGATGCGAGCGGTAACTATATCCACTACGGCGTGCGCGAATTTGGTATGACCGCCATCATGAATGGCATGAACTTATACGGTGGCGTGCGTCCTTATGCGGGTACCTTCTTGGTGTTTATGGAATATGCCCGTAATGCCGTGCGCATGGCGGCGCTGATGAAGCAGCCCACCATTTTGGTCTATACCCACGATTCCATCGGCTTGGGTGAAGATGGCCCTACCCACCAACCCATCGAACAACTAGCTAACCTGCGTAGCACGCCTAACCTAAGCACCTGGCGCCCCTGCGACACGGTGGAAACCGCCGTGGCATGGCAACAAGCCATTTTGAAACAAGATGGCCCCACGGCGTTAATTTTTAGCCGCCAAGGCTTGCCTTGCATGGCGCGTTCCGCTGAGCAGGTGCAACACATTGCTAAGGGCGGTTACGTGCTACATCAAACCGGTGAGGGCACGCCCGATGCGATTTTAATTGCCACCGGCTCCGAAGTAGAAATTGCCATGCAAGCCGCAGACACCCTTGGCCAGCAGGGCCGTAACGTACGTGTAGTATCTCTGCCTGCGGTAGATGTGTTCTTGGCACAAGATGCAGCGTATCGCGAGGCTGTGTTACCTAACAGTGTGCGTGCACGTGTGGCGGTGGAAGCTTCTTGGGCTGATTACTGGAAACAGTTTGTGGGCCTTGATGGCAAGGTGATTGGTATGCAGAGCTTTGGTGCTTCTGCACCTATTAAGGATTTATACCAGCACTTTGGTATTACTGCCGAAGCGGTAATCCAAGCCACAGAAAGCCTGCTTAAATAACAAACGAGGAATAACGCACATCTCATGCGTATTGCATTAAACGGTTATGGTCGTGTGGGGCGCTGCTTTGTGCGCGCCCTCGCAGAGCGTGAAGCGTTGGGGTTTGACGCCCCTTTCACCCTCGCGGCGATTAATGATGTGGCGGCTCCCGAGCAACTGCTCTATCTATCACAATACGATAGCACCCACGGTACGTATCAAGGCGAAGCAACATTGAGAGATGGGCGCTTGCATATTGGCAAGCAGGCGCCGCTGTTGTTACAGCAAGCTGAACCTGAACACTTACCTTGGCAAGCCCAAGCCATTGATGTGGTGTTAGAGTGCAGCGGCGTTTATCGTGGTTATCATGATGCTGCTAGACACGTAACCGCTGGCGCTAAGCGTGTGTTGATTGGCGCCGTGCCCTTCGATAAAGCCGACCGCTTTGTGGTATATGGTGTCAATCACGAAAGCCTCACCGCACAAGATAAGGTGATTTCAGCCGCCTCCTGTACCACTCACGCCATTGCACCCTTATTGCAATGCTTGCACCACGCTTACGGGGTGGAGCAGGTGGTGATGACAGAAGTGCATGCGGTGACTTCAGATCAAGGTTTATTAGATACCCATCACCGCGATCCACGCCGGGGTCGCGCTGCAGGGCAAAATATTGTGCCCACCACCTCTAGCGCCATTGGTGCGGTGCAACAGGTGCTGCCTTTTTTGCAAGGGCGCATTAGCGGCGGCTCCATTCGGGTGCCCACCTTAAATGTGGCCATGGTGGATTTAACGCTGCGTTTACAAAACACGCCCACCGCCGCACAAATTAACCAACTTTTTGCCCAAGAGGCCGAGCGTAGCCTTGGGATTATTGGCTATAATACTGCCCCGTTAGTGAGTATGGATTTTAACCATAAAGCGGAATCCACTTGGCTCGATGCCACCCAAACCCTAGTGCAGGGCGACATGGTGCGTGTGGTGGCTTGGTACGACAACGAGTGGGGCTATGCCAACCGATTATTGGACCTAGTTACTTGGCTCGCTCAGCAGCCAAACCATTAAGCAATAGTTAAGAGGAAGCCAAATGAGCATTTTGCGCATGACGGATGTGGACTTGCAGGGTAAGCGAGTGCTAATTCGTGAAGACTTAAACGTTCCAGTGAAAGAAGGCGTGGTCACCAGCGATGCGCGTATTCGTGCGTCTTTGCCCACCATTAATGCCGCTTTAGAAGCAGGTGCGCGGGTGATGCTGATGTCGCACCTTGGCCGCCCCGAAGAAGGCGTTTACGACGAAGCGCAATCCTTGCAGCCCGTGGCCAAGCGCTTGGGCGAATTGCTCGGTCGTGAAGTGCCCGTGGTCAAAGATTGGCTTGATGGTGTTGATGTTGCCCCAGGCGACGTGGTGCTGTGCGAAAACGTGCGTTTTAACAAAGGTGAAAAAGCCAATTGTGAGGAACTCTCGCAAAAAATGGCGGCCCTATGTGATGTGTACGTGATGGATGCCTTTGGTACCGCCCATCGTGCGCAAGCTTCCACCCACGGCGTAGGCCGTTTTGCTCCCATTGCTTGTGCAGGCCCCTTGCTTGCCGCGGAGCTAGATGCTTTGGGTAAAGCGCTGCATCAGCCGGCCAAGCCCTTGGTGGCCATTGTCGGTGGTGCGAAAGTATCTACTAAACTTGAAGTGCTAGAAGCCTTGGCTGACAAAGTGGATCAGCTAGTGGTGGGTGGCGGTATTGCCAACACCTTTTTGGCCGCGGCGGGTTTCCCAGTGGGGCAATCCCTGTGCGAGCATGATTTAATTCCTGCCGCCAAGCGCATTGCGGAAAAGGTAAATATTCCTTTGCCCACCGATGTGGTGGTGGCTAAGGCGTTTGCCGCCGATGCAGAAGCGGTGGTGAAAAAGGTAGAAGACGTGGCCGCTGATGATTTAATTTTAGACGTAGGCCCTGACACTGCACAGCGTTTAGCCGCCTTAATGGAAAGCGCAGGCACTATTGTTTGGAACGGTCCATTAGGCGTATTTGAGTTTGACCAGTTTGGCGAGGGCACCCGCGTGCTTTCAGAGGCAATTGCTAAAAGCCAAGCGTTTTCTATTGCGGGCGGGGGTGATACCTTAGCCGCAGTGGATAAATACAATATCGCAGAGCAAGTGTCTTATATTTCCACCGGCGGTGGCGCCTTCTTGGAATTTTTAGAAGGTAAAACCCTACCAGCGGTGGCCATGCTCAGCGAGCGTGCACAATAACAACGGATTTATCACGGGCTCTTAGGGCCCTTATTTGATTGAGAGGATTCAACCATGGCGCTAATTAGTTTACGGCAGATGCTTGACCACGCTGCCGAATTTGAATACGGCATTCCTGCCTTTAACGTGAACAACTTAGAGCAGACGCGAGCCATTATGGAAGCCGCCGATGCCACCAATTCACCTGTGATTATGCAAGCCTCCGCTGGAGCGCGTAAGTACGCAGGGGCTCCTTTTTTGCGCCATCTTATTTTGGCCGCTATCGAAGAGTTCCCCCATATTCCTGTGGTGATGCACCAGGATCACGGCACTAGCCCCGCGGTGTGCCAACGTTCTATTCAGCTAGTTTTTTCCTCAGTCATGATGGATGGCTCCTTGGGCGAAGATGGTAAGCCCCCCATGGATTATGATTACAACGTGGCCGTCACCAAAAAAGTGGTGGAAATGGCCCATGCTTGTGGCGTATCCGTTGAGGGTGAGCTGGGTTGCTTGGGGTCTTTAGAAACCGGCCAAGCGGGTGAAGAAGATGGGATTGGTGCTGAGGGCACGCTCACCATGGAGCAAATGCTCACCGATCCAGAAGAAGCAGCAGACTTTGTGA
>DAHVSB010000047.1 GCA_027324795.1 Alcanivoracaceae bacterium | reverse complement strand
ACCGGTGGGAGGCACGGAGAAACCACTATTTCTTTTGCGTGCTCTTCCGCAAAAAAATAGTGATTTCGCAGTGCTTGCTAGCGATGATGTTAATGTAAAACCCGTTGCGTGGTGCCTGCCCGGCACAAGGGCACCTACGCGGTTGCGCGTACCCCTCGGCACGAGATCCGAGGAACCCGCTCGGTTCGAGTACCCCTAGGCAGAAATATTATTCACTCGTTTAGCTGTGCGGAACAGCTGGTCCATTTCACCTTCGTAGTAGGCTTCTACTCTAGGGTTTACGATTTTCTTCCAAAGAGGTGGAATCAGTGCCACCACATACATGCCAGCGTAACCGGCAGGTAACTGCGGGCTCTCATCATAATGACGCAGCACTTGGTAGCGACGCTTAGCATAAGCATGGTGGTCACTGTGGCGCTGTAACTGGAATAAAGCGATGTTGGTTAAGAAGTAGTTAGAGTTCCAGCTATGAGCAGGGGTAACACGCTCGTAGCGGCCATTTTCTAACACGCGGCGGTGCAAACCGTAATGTTCGATATAGTTAATAATCTCAAGAGTGGTTGCTGCCACTAGGCTTTGACCAAAGAAGAAAAGCACGCCCATCCAACCCCACAACATAAAGAAGCTAAGAGCAAACAAGGCTGAAATGCTGTACCACCAGATCAGCTCATTATGAAGGCTGAACGGCTTTTTACCTTGACGACGTAAACGTGCATGCTCTAAACGCCATGCATTTACAAAGTTTCGGCCCAAGGCTCTTGGCAAAAAGTGGTATACGGATTGGTTATAGCGCGCAGAAGAAGCATCTTCGGGTGTAGATACAGTGACGTGGTGACCACGAATATGCTCCACTTTAAAGCCTGCGTAAGTCACAGAAGCGAGCAACAAACCACCCGTCCAGTTCTCAATTTTAGGGTCTTTATGGGTGAGCTCATGACCCAAGTTAATAGCAATAATGCCACCCACAGTGCCGATAGAGACTATCCACCCTAGCTTACCAAGCCAGCTATAGTCGTTGTTGGCAAACACCCAGCCACTATAATACAAGGCGCCAAACCATAGAGGTGCCATAATCAAAGTAAAGATGCGGTAAATCTTCTCTTCGCTTAAACTTGGTACTTCCGTCTCTTCGTCGGGGTTGGTAGGGTCTTTACCCACGATAAAATCGAGAATCGGAATAATGCCAAACACAAAGAAATAGATAAACCAAGCCCAGTAGTTTTGAGTTCCGTCACTACCTGCATTGGCGGTAAAAGGTAAAAGAGGGAGTACTGTTGCCCAAAACAACAAATAGCTCCATTTTTTAATTTTCATCACCGTAGTGGGGTTCATTTTAGAAATCACGGCGTCTCTCCTGTAAGGACGTCAATGTTGTTGTTCGTAATCAATTACATTACCCAATGGCAAGGTTTGTGTATAGTTGAATTTTTCAATTGTCTTACAAAATGTTTTTTAGATTCCATAACATAGAGTCCACCCATGAATCTTTCTTTTGCAACCGCACCTTTAAGTGAACAAATTGCTGAGCACCTCACCAAACAAATTGTGTTTGGCACTTTACCGCCTGGGGAAAAGGTTAACGAAACCTATTGGGCCAACTCACTCAATGTGAGTACTAACTCACTTCGAGAGGCCATAAAAATATTAGAATCTAAACATTTAGTGAAAGTAAAACCACGAAGAGGTACTTGGGTGTGCAGCGTTAGCCAGGAGCAAGCCAAGCAACTGTATGATTTTCTTTTTATGTTATTTGCTGAACTTGCTGCGCGTGCCGCCAACAACTGGCAAGAAGATGAATTAGAAGAGCTCGCTAAAATTTTGCCGCTTCTTTTTGAATGTTACGAAAAAAACGATATCGCTGGCGGCCATCAAATTGTTTTTGAGGCACTCCCTCAAATGCTTGCGTTTGCTCGTAATGATTATATGGCAAAAACTATTATGGATTTTGTGCCTTTGCTCCAGCGCTATTCTTACCTTGCACTGGTGGAAGAAACTTCAGAACTGAGTGTTTCTCTGGCCACTTTCCAACAATTGCTCAGCAATGTAATGCAACGCAACAGCGAAGCCGCAGCGGCAACCATTTTGAAATACGGAAAAGCGCAATGCCAAATCGTGCTAGGTGCATTAGAAAAGCGGAAACAACAGGCGGAGAGGGGATAGCCTCTCCGCAGTTAACGTTTATCGTCCGAGCAAATCACGGGCAATAATTTCTAACATAATCTCACTAGTGCCCCCGTAAATACGCTGAATTCGCGCATCCACAAAGTCGCGTGAGATTTGATATTCCTTCATATAACCGTAACCGCCAAACAACTGTAAGCATGTGTCAGCCACTTTGCATTGCAATTCTGTGGTGGTGTATTTGGCAATAGAAGCTTCCACAGCAGTAAGCTCTTTTTTATCGTAAGCTTCAACACACTGGTCAACATAAGCGCGGTTAATTGCAATTTCAGCCTGTAACTGAGCAAGCTTAAAACGAGTGTTTTGGAACTGCGCGATGGACTGGCCAAATGCTTTACGCTCTTGTACGTATTCCGCGGTGCGCGCCACCATACCTTCACAAGCAGCCACGGAACCTAGCGCCAAAATCAAACGTTCACGGGGTAGCTCATTCATTAAGTTGGCAAACCCACGGCCTTCACCACCCAATATTTGGTCCGCGCCCACTTTTACATCTTCAAAAAACATCTCAGATGTGTCAGCGCAATGTTGGCCCATTTTTTCCAGGTTACGACCACGACTAAAACCAGGCAGAGACGTATCCACCGTAAACAGGGTCATACCACGGCTGCCCGCGCTTGCGTCGGTTTTAGTGGCAAGCACAACCACATTACAGTGCTGACCATTGGTAATAAATGTTTTCTGGCCGTTAATAACGTATTCATCGCCGTGCTTTTCAGCGCGGGTCTTCATGCTTTGCAAATCAGAACCGGCACCAGGTTCAGTCATACCAATGGAACCAATGGCTTGACCCGCCACCATTTTAGGAATCCAAGTTTGTTTTTGTTCCTCTGTGCCTAAATGCAGAATATAAGGAGCCACGATATCGGAGTGCACAGAAATGTTGGACGCAAGACCACTGCAACCAGCGCGCGAAAACTCTTCTACCACCACTGCCGATAAACGAAAATTAGCACCAAAGCCGCCGTACTCTTCCGGCATATCCACACATAATAATCCCTGCTCCCCAAGAGCTTCCCAAACCGAACGGGGAATAATTTCATCTTTTTCCCACTGATCGTAGTGCGGTAAGATTTCTTGCTCTATAAAGCGCTGGACGTTTTCTCTAAATAATTCAATTTCGCTTTGGTCTAACATAGTAGATTTCCTTATTGTATTTAGCTGTTTTAGCAGGCTATTACCTTAATCAAATTCTTGCGTATTTGCAGTGCTATTTTCTACCAATGAGTGGGCGCACACTAAATTCAGGCACCCGCGATAGTAAGTACATACTCACCGCCAAACTCAATATTGCTAAGGTTAGGAAATACATAGGCAAAGTAAAGGCTAACGCACTTAGCAACACAATAGAAAACACGGCGGAAAGCACCATAAACAGAGCATTAAGCACATTACACGCAGCAATAACTCGTGCGCGATACGCCTCCTCAGTGGCTTGTTGGATATAGGTAAATAATGGCACTACATAAAAGCCGCCACCAACACCAATAAAAAGTAAATCCAACAAGAGCCGCCAGACGCCATTAAGAGCTAAAAAACCTGCTACCGTATCACTTCGCTCCGCTAATAAAGATTGATAGGCAAAATAGAGGTCCACACCAAAAATGGTGATGCCCAAAGCACCCAATGGCACCAAGAATAACTTCAGCTCTCCTTTAGAAATTGCTTTACATGCCCAAGAACCCAAGCCAATCCCAAAGGAAAAAACCATTAGCAACAAGGCATAAACTGTTTCGCCAGCGTGTAAGTAATCATCCACATACACTTTGAGTTGCGTTGTGTAGGCGGCGCCCAAAAACCAAAACCATGAAACACTGAGCACCGCTATCCACACGGCTTTTTTACGTTTGGCGTACATCATCACTTTTATGGTTTCTGAAATGGGATTCCAGTTAATTTTTAAATCTGGCACTTGGGAGGGTGCAGCAGGCACAAAATAGCTACTCGCCAAGCCACTTAACGCCACTATTATTAACGCCGTAGAACCCCACCAAGGAGCAGCAAAACTTGCATTAAGCAACACTCCCATCACCGAGCCTAATAATATGGCCACATAAGTGCCTTGCTGTACTAAAGCATTACCTGCCACTAGCTCTTGGCGGCTTAAGTGTTGCGGCATGATGGAATATTTAATCGGTCCAAAACAGGTGGATTGAAATCCCATGGCAAACAATACCGCCATCAATCCCCATAGGCTTTGGTAATAAAAACCTATGGCCGCCAACAACATCAGTACGAGCTCAGCCAGCTTTACCCAAAATACCAATTTGGCCTTATCAAATTTATCTGCAAATTGCCCTGCCAACCCCGAAAATAAAAAGAACGGCAAGATAAACAGGGCTAACGCAATGTTGTTTAATAAATTGGGGCTAAAGCTCGATACCGCTGAAGTGGTAATAAATAAAATTAAGGCTTGGCGCAATACATTGTCATTAAAAGCGCCAAAAAATTGCGTCAAAAAGTAAGGCAAAAAACGCTGACGCTTAAGCAACCCAAGCATAGATGAGGCTGGCATGCCTTTCTCCTTATTGTTATTCATAGCAACGCATAAATTCCGTAGTGTAACAGCCGTAATAGCTGAAGATAGTGCTATTATGCGCTACAGTATTTTTCTTTCTATCAATTGTTAGCGTAGCTTTATCTCAACACCATAAGGAAGCTTCTGATGAAATCGTTACTTACACTCTTTTTATCTGCCATTCTTTTAACAGGCTGCGCCATGGACCAATGGCTTGGCGCCGGCTCAGAAGCTGCGGGTTACAACAACCAAAGCCAACTGGTCACCGCTGTTAAGCAAACGCTCGAAATCAGCAGTAGCCGCGCATCCGATGGCCTTTCGCAAGCAGGTGCTTACCTTAATAATCCTGCACTCAAAATCGTATTGCCGGAGCAATTCAACACAGTGACAAGCACAATGCGTCAATTTGGTTTTGGTCGCTACGTGGACAGCATCGAAAAGAGCATGAACCAAGGGGCAGAGCAAGCCGCAGCAATGGCGGGAGATTTATTTATTACCTCTGTCAGGAATATGAGTGTTGATGATGCCCTTGGCATTATTCGCGGAGGCAACACTGCCGCAACGGATTACTTTCGTTCAGAAACTGAAAGCCAGCTGCGCCAAGAATATCAGCCTATTATTCGTAAAAACCTAGAGCAAGTGGGTTTTTATGATGAATACCGTCGCTTACTCGATGTATATAACAGCATACCTTTGAGTAAAAGCGTTAATTTAGACCTCGAAGACTATGTGGTAGAACAGAGCCTAAATGGTTTATTCAGCCGTGTAGCAGAAGAAGAACAAGCTATCCGCGCCAATCCCCTCGGTCGTGGCTCCGAACTCATCAGCAGTATTTTTAGTTCTAGCCAAAAGTAAGCTTTGCACTTAGCGGCCTTTAGGGCCGCGGGTTCGGCTTCAATAACTTTTACGCTATACTTGGCGCAGTTTTTTCACACCAACAGTAGGAACCACTATGGCGGCTCAACCGCAGCAAGATATCAGCACATTCCAAGGCCTTATCCTTGCCTTGCAACATTTTTGGGCGGCGCGTGGCTGCCTTATTATTCAACCCCTGGATATGGAAGTGGGCGCTGGGACGTTTCACCCTGCCACCTTCTTAAAATCCATTGGGCCAGAAACCTGGAACAGCGCTTATGTTCAACCTTCGCGCCGTCCAACCGACGGGCGCTATGGTGAAAACCCCAACCGTTTACAGCACTATTATCAGTTCCAAGTGGTGCTTAAGCCATCACCGCATAATATCCAAGAGATTTATTTAGACTCTTTGGCTGCTCTTGGTTTTGACCCATTAGTCCACGATATTCGTTTTGTGGAAGATAACTGGGAGTCTCCAACACTAGGGGCATGGGGCTTAGGCTGGGAAGTGTGGCTCAATGGTATGGAAGTCACGCAGTTTACTTATTTCCAGCAAGTGGGTGGTTTGGATTGCTACCCCGTTACCGGCGAAATCACTTATGGTTTAGAACGCCTTGCCATGTATATCCAAGGGGTAGAATCGGTTTACGACTTGGTGTGGTCGCGTAACCCTGATGGCACAGTGGTAACTTATGGCGATGTGTACCACCAAAACGAAGTGGAGCAATCCACCTACAACTTCGAGTACGCTAATGTGCCCGCCTTGTTTGAGCAGTTTTCTCTCTATGAGTCTGAGTGCGAGCGCTTAATTGAGGCCAATCTGCCACTAGCGGCTTATGAACAGACCTTGAAAGCCTCACACACTTTCAACCTATTAGACGCACGCAAAGCCATTTCAGTGACTGAGCGCCAACGCTATATTTTGCGTGTGCGCAATATGGCACGTTCAGTGGCACAAGCTTATTTTCACAGTCGCGCCAAAGCAAGCTTTCCCATGGCGCCCCCACACTTAGCAGAAGAAGTATTGGCCCAAATCGAAAAAGCATCACTAGGTAACCAAAAAGAGCGGAGTAAAGCATGACACAAGCAGATTTACTGGTTGAATTAGGGACCGAGGAACTGCCCCCTAACTCCCTCATGACGTTGGCAAACGCTTTTACCGATGAAGTGGTGGCGCAGTTAGCGGTCGCAGAATTAACCCACGGTGAAGTGAAAACGTTTGCTACACCGCGACGCCTCGCTTTTTTAATCAAAGACGTACAGAGCAAACAGCAGGACAAAACCCTAGAACGCCGTGGCCCTGCAGTCAAAGCAGCCTTTGATGCCGATGGTAACCCCACTAAAGCAGCCACTGGTTTTGCCCAATCTGTGGGATTAACCGTTGAAGAACTCAGTCGCGAAGAAACCGATAAAGGCGCTTGGCTAATGGCCAAGGTGCAGCAAGAAGGCAAAACGCTTCATGATTTGCTGCCAGACTTCCTCCAACAAGCCATCAATAAGCTTCCCATTCCCAAGCGCATGCGTTGGGGAGACAGCAAGGTACAATTTGTACGCCCTGTGCACTGGTTATTGGTATTATTTGGTGACGAGGTTATCCCGCTTTCTATCCTTGAATTAGATGCTAGCCAGCATAGCCGCGGACACCGTTTCCATAGCAGCAGTCCCGTTATAGTAGAATCACCCGAAAGCTATGAATCTCAGCTGAATGACGCTTATGTGATTGCTGATTTTGCTAAGCGTCGCGACCTTATTCGCTCTCAAGTGGAGGCAGCAGGCCAAGAAGCAGGCGGCGAAGCTGTTATTAATGAAGCTTTATTGGACGAAGTTACCGCGTTAGTAGAATGGCCCGTGCCCTTGGTTGGTCAGTTCGATGAAAGTTTTTTGCGAGTGCCACAAGAAGCGATTATTACCGCCATGCAAGAGCATCAACGTTATTTCCCCGTGGTGGATGCTAAAGGCGACCTCCTCAATGCTTTTATTACCATTAGCAACATTGATAGCAGCAACAAAGAGCTTGTTATTTATGGTAACGAGAAGGTTATTCGACCACGTTTAGCAGATGCGGCCTTCTTTTTTGATAATGACAAAGCAACCACGCTACTAGACCATGCTAAGCGCCTCGAGCAACTTGTTTTCCAAGAACAGCTCGGCACTGTGGCCGACAAGTGCCAACGTATTAGCCAGCTTGCTGGTTATATTACCGAGCTATTAGGTGGAAAAGTGGAGCTAGCGCAACAGGCTGGCAGGCTTTGCAAAGCGGATTTAGTCACAGAAATGGTGAATGAATTCGACACTATGCAAGGGGTCATGGGTTATTACCTCGCTCAACAGGAAGGGCTTGAGAGTGATGTTGCCATCGCTCTAAAAGAACACTATCTACCGCGCTTTTCTGGTGATGGCTTACCAAGCAACCGAACAGGCCAAGCCGTAGCTTTGGCTGACAAAATAGATACCCTAGTGGGTATATTTGGTATTGGCCAAACCCCAACCGGCGATAGAGACCCTTATGCATTGCGTCGTGCCACTTTAGGCATTTTGCGCATCATTATTGAAAAATCCCTTGGCCTCGACCTAGATGATTTAGTGCAAAAGTCCGTTTCTTTATATGGCGACCTTGTTGCTGAAGATACTAAGGAACAAGTACTACACTTTATCCAAGGCCGCTACCGTGCTTTTTACCAAGACCAAGGTATTAGCACGCCCGTTATTCTTTCTGTGTTAGCGGTAAACCCTTCTTCTCCCTTGGATTTTCACCAACGCGTGCATGCCGTTGCCAAGTTTCAGCAGCAAGAAGCAGCGCAAAGCTTAGCGGAAGCTAACAAGCGCGTTGCTAACATTTTGGCCAAAAATGCTGAAGATATTCCAGAGGAAGTAGAGGGCGACTTGCTTGAAGAAGAAGCAGAGCAAGTCCTCGCTGGTGCTATTGTGGCCGCTTATGAGGAAACCTCTGTCAAGCTTGACCAGTATGATTATGCTGGTGCTCTTACTGTTCTTGCGGAGTTAAACACCCCCGTTAACGACTTCTTTGAACAAGTAATGGTAATGGCAGAAAACCAAGCCTTGCGCAAAAATCGCTTAGCCTTACTGGCGTTTTTACGTGACTTGTTCTTGCAAGTAGCCGATATCTCGGAACTCAGTTAATGGCCATTATCGTTCTGGATAGGGACGGAGTTATTAACTTCGATTCAGATGAGTACATTAAAACTGTGGATGAATGGCGCCCTATACCTGGCGCCATAGAGGCCATGGCAACCCTCAGCCAAGCTGGACACACACTTTTTGTGGCCACTAATCAATCCGGTATTGGCCGCGGTTATTACAGCACATCAACCCTCGATGCCATGCATAAAAAAATGGAGTCTTTATTGAGGGAGCAGGGGGGAGAGCTTGCTGGTATTTACTATTGCCCACACCACCCCGATGATGGCTGCCATTGCCGCAAACCGTTACCCGGCATGCTTGATGACATCAAAACACAACATGGATTGAGCCTAGAAAACAGCTTTTTCGTGGGCGACAGCCTGCGTGATTTAGAAGCAGGGCTTGCGCGCGGTTGCCAACCAATCTTGGTGAAAACCGGCAAAGGTTTGCAAACAATCGATGCCGGCTTACCTAATGCGCTTTCCCACACATTAGTATTTGCAGATTTAGCCGAATTTGCGGACCATCTTCTTTCAGTTTCTTCTTCATAAAAAAACCCCAAACGCTAATAAGCGCTTGGGGTTTCATCAGCGGTTATTTATTTTTAATTTAAATATCCAAGTTAGCCACTTGTAATGCATTGGTTTCAATAAATTCGCGTCTTGGTTCCACATCATCCCCCATTAGGGTGGTAAAGATTTGGTCTGCACCAATTGCATCTTCGATGGTTACCTGCAACATCCGGCGGGAATCAGGGTCCATTGTGGTTTCCCATAGTTGGTCTGGGTTCATTTCACCCAACCCTTTATAGCGCTGAATAGTTGTTCCGCGACGCGCTTGGGCCATAAGCCACTCCAACGCCTCAGCAAAGCTCGCCACAGGCCTTTGTGACTCACCCCTTACTATCTTCGCATCTTTAGCTAGCAAGCCGTTAAGCTTCTCTCCAAGGCTTCTGATGCGCTGATAATCTGGTGAGTTAACAAAATCCTTACTGATTTTGAACTCTCGCATCACACCATGAGCTAACTCTTTGATTTGTGGATAAAAAACACCTTCCTCTTCCACTATATTGATGGTGTAGTGATGGGACGCATCCACTTGCGCATTAGCTTGTGTTTCTAATTGCTGCGCCCACTGTTGCATAAATGCGCTATTACTAAAGCTCTCTTCTGATAAGCCTTCTACATACGCCAATTGCTTCATAATCACTTGTGGGAAGATTCGTCCTTGTCGCTCCACAATTCGATTAACCGCACGATATTCATTAATCAAAGCTTCTAACCTATCACCTGTGATAGGTGGCGCATCATTACCTGGGAACAATGCTGCGTTATCCAATGCGTGCCCCGTCAGGTACTCCTCAAGCGCCGCATCGTCTTTTAAGTAGGTTTCTTGTTTGCCTTTTTTAATTTTATAAAGCGGGGGCTGAGCGATATAAATATAACCACGCTCAATAAGTTCTGGCATTTGTCGGAAGAAAAACGTCAGCAATAATGTGCGAATATGCGAACCATCCACATCGGCGTCCGTCATAATGATAATGCGATGGTAGCGCAACTTTTCCACATCATATTCGTCACGACCGATTCCGCAACCTAGTGCAGTAATCAGCGTACCCACCTCAGCAGAAGAGAGCATCCTATCAAAGCGTGCCCGTTCCACGTTTAGGATTTTACCCTTTAGCGGTAAAATCGCTTGCGTTCTGCGGTCTCGGCCTTGTTTAGCTGAACCACCCGCAGAATCACCCTCCACAATATAAAGTTCAGAAAGGGCAGGGTCCTTTTCTTGGCAATCGGCTAATTTTCCTGGCAACCCAGCGATATCCAAAGCACCTTTACGGCGTGTCATTTCACGTGCGCGGCGCGCAGCATCGCGGGCACGGGCAGCATCAATGATTTTTTGCGCGATAATCTTTGCTTCTGCCGGGTTTTCCAACAAATAATCATGAAACAACTCGTTCATGGTTTGTTCCACCGCAGTTCGCACCTCAGAAGACACTAGCTTTTCTTTGGTTTGGCTAGAGAATTTAGGGTCTGGTACTTTTACCGACACCACCGCCGTTAAGCCTTCTCGCGCATCATCTCCAGAGGTATTAATTTTTTCTCTTTTGAGCAGGCCTTCACTTTCCATATAACTGTTCAAGGTACGGGTTAACGAAGCCCTAAAGCCCGCTAAATGGCTACCGCCATCACGTTGTGGAATATTGTTTGTAAAGCAGAATATATTTTCGTTATAGGAGTCAGTCCACTGCAAGGCCACTTCTACACCGATACCATCGTCTCTGTCTTCGTTTTTAAAATGGAATACAGAATTCAAAGGAGTGCGCGCACGATTCAGGTACTCAACAAACGCCGATAAGCCTCCCTCGTATTCAAACTGCTCTTCTTTACCGGTGCGTTCGTCTTTTAGCTGAATTGCAATACCTGAGTTTAAAAAACTCAACTCTCTTAATCTTTTTTCTAAAATCTCGTAATGAAACTCAATATTATTGAAAGTTTCTGCGCTAGGTTTGAAGCTTATTTGTGTGCCTGTCTTATCGGTTTTACCAACAATTTCTAACGCACTCTGTGGCTCACCATGCTGATACACCTGCTCGTACACATTGCCATTTCTCCAGATGGTTAGTTTCAGCTTTTCAGACAACGCGTTTACCACCGACACGCCTACGCCATGTAAGCCGCCGGATACTTTATAACTGTTTTCATCAAATTTTCCGCCAGCATGAAGTACCGTCATAATCACTTCTGCAGCAGACACCCCTTCTTCTGGGTGAATATCCACAGGAATTCCGCGGCCGTTATCCGAGCAGCTAATGCTTTCATCTGCGTGAATCGTAACTGTGATGGTGTCGCAATAACCCGCTAACGCTTCATCAATAGAGTTATCCACTACCTCGAACACCATATGGTGCAAACCTGTACCGTCATCGGTGTCGCCGATATACATCCCTGGACGTTTTCTTACCGCATCCAAACCGCGTAACACGCGAATATTGGAGGAATCATAGCTATTATCTGTCATCATTATTTCCTTCAGTATGGTTCGCTTTCGTTTGGAGGCATTCCGTTAACTCGCCTTGTTCCACGTGGAACATTTTCAACCCATCACTCGTTAGCAATGCTGCTGGCAGCTCAGCTGGCGATAACGCTGTATAAATAACTTGTTGTTGCAAAGCAGACAATTTTTCAACCAGGTAGGCCATATGGTTACTATCAAGCTCCGCGGCCATATCATCCACCAGCACAAGTGTACTTAGGTCTTTTTCTTCCACCAAATACACCAGTTGTGCCAAACCCATCAAAATAGAGAATGTCTTAATTTGCCCCCGCGACATTATCTCTTTAATGGCTTGACCACCCACAGTGAGTCTTATATCTGCACGATGAGCACCTCGGGATGTAAATCCGCGATGCACATCGGTTTCAAACGCTTCCACTAACCCTTGCGCTAAATCAGTTCCTTCCGCCCAACCTGGGGCCAACGTTACTTTGATGTTATCTTTCCACGAAACATCAGCACACAAGGACTGCAAATACCTATTTATTTGCCTTAAATGAGCTTGTCGCAAAACCGTTATCTTATCAGAAACCGCAACTAATTGTTCATCCCATACTCTGATTTCAGCAGGATTTACGTAGCTTTGCTTGAGTAAGCTATTCCTTTGCTTAACCACTTTGTTTAAGGCTTTCCACAATCCGTGAAACTCATGTTCCACGTGGAACAATCCCCAATCCAAGAAACGCCTTCTAATCTCTGCACTTCCATAAACAAGCTCAGCACTGCCACTGTGAAACACATGGATGGGAAATAATTTTGCAAAAACACTCAAGTTGGAAACGGTTTCACCATTAAGCCGTAGGCCCGTAAAGCTACTCCTTGACCTAGAGACTCCTGCCCTGTGCTCACTTCCTGCCACAAGCAATTGTGCGTGCACATACAACTCGTCAGCTGGTGCTTCGTTAGATAAAAGGTATTGCAGGCGAGAGGTACGAAAACTCTTACCACTACCCAAAAGATAAATAGCTTCTAATAGGCTGGTTTTTCCCGAGCCATTATCGCCATAAATGACAGTGTTAGTTGGAGAGGGGGTAAATTCAAATGATGAATAATTACGGAAGTGTTTGCTTACTAGCTTTTTTAGCATCACCAAAATGCTGCTCCGTAAATATTAAAAGAGTAGGGCGGGCAATGGCCCGCCATATTCAAAAAACAACATTGGTGAAACTATAAGCGCATGGGCATAACAACGTACAAACTACCCTCTGCGTTAGGGTCAACAATAACTGCACTGCTATTGCTGTCGCCCAGCTCAATTAACACCTCGGTGCCGTTTAAAATATTGAGCACATCGAGAAGGTAATTTACGTTAAAGCCTATCTCAAACTCTTCACCATCATAACCCACAGATAGCTCCTCAAACGCTTCTTCCTGTTCTGGGTTATTAGCAACCAAACGCAAGGTTTGAGGTGCTAGTAAAAACCTCACACCGCGATATTTTTCATTGGACAGAATCGAAGCGCGCTGCATGGATTGCCTTAATAGCTCCCTATCTGCACTCACAGCTTTGGTGGTGTTTTTTGGGATAACACGCTCAAAATCAGGGAAAGTAGCGTCCACCAAATGAGAAGTAAAAGTCAGTTCTTTTATTTGTAAACGAATATGCTTATCGCCTAGCACCACCTGCACGTCTTCGTGGTAATCCGCAAGCAAACGAGATAACTCATTAACCCCTTTCCGCGGGACAATGACCTGCATATCTGCATCAACGGTTTCCACCTGAGCTTCAGAAAGTGCCAAGCGGTGGCCATCTGTAGCAACGGTGCGTAATAGACCAGGCTTAAGTTGAAACAACATTCCGTTTAAATAAAAACGAACATCTTGCTGAGCCATGGAAAAAGCTGCGCTATCGATTACACGGCGCAATTGAGCCGGCGCTACTTTAAACGCTGTCCCTTCCACCGTGTCGTCAGTACGCGGGAAGTCTGCGGCTGGCAAGGTGCCAAGGGTAAAGCGGCTGCGGCCGGAACGGATAGTGAGGCGCTCGTTTTCTAGTGAAAAACTGACATCAGCTTCAGCAGGTAAGTTTTTACAAATATCCACCAATTTGCGCGCTGGTATCGTTGTAGCACCTTGGGTTACATCACCCACCAGAGCAACAGAGGCATTAAGCTCAAGCTCCATATCCGTGCCCGTCATACTTAAACGATTATCACCAACTTCCACTAAAATATTGGAAAGAACAGGTTGAGTATGACGACGCTCCACAACACCCGCCACTTGCAATAAGGGCTTTAATAAATCTTCACGGTTAATAGTAAATTGCATAAACCTGTCCTTTTACTATGAGGTTAAACTGCGTAATAAGTTTTGATAATCTTCTTCAATATCAGTGCTTTCTTCACGCAATGCGCTCACACGGCGACAAGCATGAAGTACAGTTGTGTGGTCTCGACCACCAAATGCGTTGCCAATTTCAGGGTAACTGTGGCTGGTTAACTCCTTAGATAACGCCATGGCAATTTGCCTAGGGCGCGCCACCGAACGGCTACGGCGAGCAGAAAGTAAATCACTGACCTTCACTTTGTAATACTCAGCCACAGTCCTTTGAATGTTATCGATATTGACCTGGCGCGCCTGCAAAGCAAGCAAATCACGCAAGGCTTCTTTCACCAAACCTATATTAATAGGAATACCTGTAAACTCACTATGAGCTATCACACGCTTTAACGCACCTTCAAGTTCACGAACGTTAGAACGTATCCGTTGAGCAATAAAAAAAGCCACATCATCCACTAGCTCTTTGCCGCTTTCCTCTGCTTTCTTTTTTAGGATAGCCACGCGGGTTTCAAGCTCGGGGGGTTCTAAAGGTTGCGACAACCCCCAACCAAAACGGCTCTTAAGTCGTTCTTCTAATCCTTCAATTTCTTTTGGGTATTTATCACTGGTGAGTATGATTTGCTGCCCGTTCTCAATCAGGGCATTAAATGTATGAAAAAACTCATCTTGTGAAACTTCTTTGCCGGCAAAAAATTGAATATCGTCGATAAGCAGGGCGTTTACACCACGGTAAAAGCGTTTAAATTCATCAATTGTTCTATTCTTAATACCAGAAACCATTTCAGTAAAAAAACGTTCACTATGAACATAAACCACTGTTGCATCAGGATTTTTTTTAAGGATTGCATTACCAACCGCATGCATTAAATGGGTTTTGCCCAGCCCAACGCCACCATAAAGCAATAGAGGATTGTATCCTGGTGCGCCTGGTGACTCTGCCACTTGTTGCGCTGCTGCTGCTGCCATTTGGTTTGATTTACCCTCAACAAAACTATCAAAAGTAAACGCTTTATTTAAATTGGTGCGGCGCTTCATCATTGTCGCTGAATCAGCTTTGCGTGACTCAGTTTGAGCTTGGGATTTCTGCGATGAAGCTTGTTGTAATGTTTTCTTTATTACCGAATCTGCAGCTTTCGGACTGCCCTTT
>DAHVSB010000046.1 GCA_027324795.1 Alcanivoracaceae bacterium | reverse complement strand
AGATGGCGTGGTGCAGCGTTTGTGGCGCCGCAGTGTGCCCTATGGTGACTCCCAAGAGCATGGGCTGTACTTTTTAGCTTTTTCCTGTGAATGGGAGCGCTATGCATTTTTACTCAAGCGCATGTTTGGCGCTACCGAAGATGGCATCACCGATCGCCTCACTGAATTTACGCGATTGGTTTCAGGTGCTTGGTGGTTTTGCCCTAGCCAAGCCCAGCTTAATCAGTGGTTAGAAGGTTAACAGGAAATAACGTGTCACTTAAAAGTCAGCTATTAAAGGCCGGCGTTGCTACGCAAAAGCAGGCACGCCGCGCTCAGCACCAAAAGCGCCAAGAGCAAAAATCAACACAAAAATCTGCCGCTGAACTCGCTCAGCAGCGTCGAGCCGAGCAGGCAGAACGTTCGCGCCAGCTCAATGAACAGCGCCAAGCGGAATTGCGTGAGCGCGAGCGCCAAGCAGAAATCCAGCAGTTGATCGAAACCCATCAGATCAGCCGTGAGGGGGGTGAGCACAATTATCAGTTTGTGATGAACAAGCGCATCACCAAAATCGTGGTAACGGAAGCTATGATTTCTCCTTTAGCCAAGGGTCAAATGGGCATTGTGGCTTGGCAGGAACGTTTTTATGTGCTGCCAGCAGCAGCGCTTGAGCGTGTGGCCGAGCGTGATGAAGATGTTATTGTGGTCTGGCATAAGGCATCGCAAACCACGGCTGCGCAGGATGACCCTTATGCAGACTTTCCCATCCCTGACGATTTAATGTGGTGATATATGAGTGACGTGGCGGCAGGCCAATGGTTTTCTCTTAATGTGGCAAGCGTTGGCAGCAAAGGCACTTTTATGGATGCCGGCGCAGCTGGTGAGATTTTATTGAAAAGCACCCAGCAAGCTAGCCCGCAGGTGGGAGAGTTGTTACAGGTGTTTGTTTACCGAGACCATAAGGACAGTCTCGTTGCTACCTTGGATGCACCCAAAGCGGAGGTGGGCAAAGTGGCATACCTCAAGGTGGTGGACAAATCCTCGGCGGGTTTCTTTTTGGATTGGGGTTTGCCCAAGGACTTGCTGCTCCCTTATAACGAAACACCTAACCCGCCTGAAGTGGGTGATCGGGTTCTTGTGATTGTATTTCGCGATGACCAAGGCCGCGTGGCAGCCTCAATGAAGCTAAATGAATTTATTCGCGATGAGGGCACAGGCCTAAAGGCTGAGCAAGAGGTGGAATTGGTGATAGCGGCCACCACCGATTTAGGCGTTAAAGCTGTGGTTAACCACCAGTGCTGGGGGCTGATTTACCACGCCGATGTGCTAGAACCCATGGCAGTGGGGCAACAGGTGCTGGGCTATGTGCGCCGTGTGCGTGAAGAAGACCAGCGTGTGGATCTCTCGTTGCGCCCTGTGGGCACCAAGCGTTTAGATGCAAATAGCGAAAAGATTCTTGCTTTGCTGCGCGCTAACGAAGGACATATGGCCATTGGCGATAAAAGCCCCCCTCTCGTTATTCAACGTGTTACCGGCATGAGTAAACGTGCTTTCAAACAGGCTTGCGGCGTGCTGTACAAACAAGGGCTGCTAAAGCCAGGGGATCATGAAATCGTGCTGAGCGAATGAAACAGATCCCAAAAAGTGAATAATACTTTTTGGGGTCTGTTCAGTAGCTACTTACTTGCTGGGGTTATCGAAAAACATTTTTTTGATCATATAAGGCATTAGCTTTAACCCGCTACTGATCTTATTAATAAGTCCTGTGCCAGCTACAAACTGTAACGCATTGAGTAATGCACCATGGGTTTCTGCTGTGTGTGGGTGCCACCACAGGTTGCGTTTGCTAGGGAGAATGTCCCAGTTCACCACCTTGGTGTTAACCATTTCGAGCAATCCCTCAGGTCCGTGGCTGCGGCCTATCCCCGATTCTTTCCAACCGCCCCAAGGGGTTTCAGATAAACCGTGGGTATAAAGGTGGTCGTTAATGGTGGTGACCCCTGTTTCCAGTTGTTCCGCTAAGGCGCGGCCGCGCTTGTTGTTTTTGGTCCAAATGGAAGAAGTAAGAGCTAGATTAGAGTCGTTTGCACGGGCAATGGCTTCTTCTGCATTGGCCACGGGCGTAACAGAGAGAATGGGGCCGAAGGTTTCTTCGCGGACCACTAACATGTCATCGGTGACATCTGTAAGTAGAGTGGCGGGGTAAAAGTAACCAGGCTCCGTGTTGCCTTTGGCAGCGGATTGCGCAGCGATTTTGGCACCTTTGGCGAGGGCGTCTTCCATATGCTGTTCCACTGTTCTGAGCTGACCAGCAGTGGTTAGGCTGCCAAAATCCACATTAAGCTCGTGCGTGCCTGGACCGTGGGTAAGGGTGCGTGTTTTTTCGGCTAACAGCGCTGTAAATTGCTGGTATACACTTTCCACCACATAAATGCGCTCCACGCCGCCGCAGGATTGGCCAGCGTTTTGGTAGCCAGCCCAGGCAGCACCATTAGCAGCACGGGCTAAATCAGCATCTTCAAGAACTATCATGGCGTCGTTACCGCCAAGCTCTAGCACTATGGGGGTGAGTGTTTCTGCTGCCTGGGCCATGAGCTGTTTGCCCACGTCCACAGAGCCAGTGAAAAACACCTTATCCACACCATGGGCAAAAAAAGCATTTGCCGTTTGGCTGCCACTGGCCACCACATGGTGGAAAAGCCCATCGGGCAAGCCTGCAGCTTGCAATATGTTCTCAATGGCCACACCCACAGCAGGCGTTGCAGCAGCCACTTTTAATAGGATGGCATTGCCTGCCATAAGCGCCATTAAGATTTCACCAAACGGAATGGAAAGCGGATAGTTCCAAGGGCTAATAATGCCGATTACACCAAGAGGTTGATAATGAATGCTGGTTTGTTTGTTGAAAAACAACAAGGAGCCGCCACCACGTTTACGAGTGCTGAGAATCTTAGCAGCATTCTTGCGATACCACTGGCAAGCTAGTGTGCAGGGCAACACTTCTGTGGCAAGGGCGTCCACTTGGGTTTTGCCGTTGCTGCGGCTAACTAATAGGGCAAGTTCCTCGGCATTTTCTGCCAAATAAGCTTCCATGCGCTTTAGGTATTCACCGCGCTGTTTAAAGCTCAATTGAGCCCACGCTTGTTGTGCTTCGCGTGCGCTTGTCATAATGGCAGAAAAGTTATCAATATCAGTGTTGTTTACTTGGCTAACGGTTTCACCTGTAGCGGGGTTGATATCTATGGTGGTGGCGTTCGCCTCTGGAGATAAAGCGGCTGCTTGACTCATTGTAACAGTCCTCAATGTTAACAATTTTGTCTATGTGACCATAAAGTGCTGTGGGATGCTAGCACCAAGCAGCCAAAGTAGGCGTGTTTATAGCAAAGATTACGCTAACGCTTCGCGCCAAGTGCTCTCGTTAAAACCAGGGATAAAAGTATGATTAACCGCGAGTAAGGGGCGCTTAATCAACGTGGGTGTTTGGGCGGCACAAATGGCAGCTTTTTGTGCATCCATGTTGGCTTTGTCTTCATCGTTTAGGGCGCGCCAAGCAGTACTGCGTTTATTAATGACTTGCTCCCAACCTAAGGCGTCAATCCATTGGCTGATTTGGGCTTCGCTTAAACCCTGTTTACGGAAATCATGAAATACAAACTCAAAACCTTGCTCGCTTAACCAATTGCGCGCTTTGCGTACCTGGTCGCAATTGCTAATGCCAAAAACTGTAATGCTCATTTTAACTCCTGTAAGAGGTATCTAACCCAGCGCGTTAATTAATGCACGTTGTAAGGCAAAGCCTTGCTGCGCTTCGCTGAGGGGTAAACCACGATTGTCGCTAATATGGAAGGTATCTTCTACTCGTGCGCCATAGGTGGCGATGCGCGCATGATGGAGGTTGTATTCAAATTCGGCAAACACCTGCGCCACACGGGTGAGTAGACCGGGTTGATCCTGGGTTTGTAAAGCCACCACCGTATAAAACCCATCGGCACTACTCGCGATTTGTACTTGGGTGTTATGGCTTGCTTCCATTTGGGTGAGTGTGGGCAAGTTTGCTTTAAACCTATCGGGGGCACTCAGGACTGTGACGAGGGTGTGCTGTATATGCTCGAGGGTTTGCGTATCTGTGATGGGGTGTTGCTGGGCATCCACCACGGTATAGGTGTCTAAACTAAAGCCGTGGGCTGACGTAATAATATTGGCGGCCACCACACTCAAACCCAAATCTTCTAGGGTTTTTACCGTGGTGGCAAAAAGATAGTCGCTATCTTTGGTATAAATAAAAACCTGTGTACCGCCTTGCAAGGCATCTAGGCTGTCGCGCAAAAGCACCAAGGGCCCCTGGTGTTGATGGCGCAAAATAGCGTGTGTATGCCAAGCAATATCGGCAGGGGTTTCGCGCAAAAAATACTCATCACCAATTTGGGCCCATAACCGTTGTATGGCGAGCCCCGAAATGGCCTGTTCTGTGAGGAGTTTGGCCGCTTGTTTGCGGGTGTCATTGGCCCAATCTGTGTTTGCCACAGGGTTGTTTAGGCCGCGGCGTAATGCTTTTTTAGAAGCCTGATATAGCGCATCAAGGCGCTGTTGCTGCCAGTGGTTTTTGTCTTTGTGGGCGGCGAGTTTAGCACAACTAAAAAGATACAAATAATCCAGATGCCGAAGGTTTTTTACGCTCTGAGCAAAGGCATAAATGTTTTGAGGTTGGCTCACATCTTGCTGAGCGGCGGTGGTGAGCATGGTGTCTTGATGCTCAAGCAGCCATAGCACCAACTCTGATTCCCAGCTAGGTAAATGATGTTGTTGGCAAAAAGTAGCCGCTGCTTGGAGGCAATGACTGCGCTGCCTGTGTAAATGATGTAATAGCCCCACGATATACAGCAGGCCAGGCTGAGGGATATGATAACTGATGGCGGCGGCTAGCGGCGTATGACGCTGCGCATCGGGTTGGCGCAGCCGTTGCAGTTGCTGCACCATAAATAATGCCTCCACATCCATGGGGTGCTTAAGACCCTGCCCATGCGCAAGCTTGCCCTTGTGAGCCGCAAATTCTGGAATATGCTGTTCAAGCCCACCGAGTTGATGTAGCAATAACAAGCTTTGAAAAAGGTTGTGGCTGCGTTGAATTAAGCGCAAAAACCAATAGTTTTGCTCTGCAGTGGGCGGCTTCAAGGTCCCCCTGTGAGTCCATGCAAGTGCAAGGCTTTGATGGGTGAAACCTTGAATATTGGGTTCCTCAGTGGGCAAGGCCAACATTTCTATGATTGCAAAAGGCCAGCGTTTAAAAATATCGCTATGAATTATGTCCACATGGCCTTGCCGCAGTACAAACCGGCGATTGATTAAACTGAAATCGGTGTTTTGTGGCCAACATTGTTCACGCAAATACTGCTGCTCGAGCAGCAGTAACCGAGCGCTATCTAAGGTGATGCGATAAAGGTGCTCTAGCAATGTGGAAAGCGTAAACCGGGGTGCTTGATGGAGATGGGCGGCCAGCAAGCTGCCCGTTGGGTGGTCTACTATGTATTGGGCAGCGCGATGATGGCACTGCAAAAACCAGCAAATGGAGCTGAGATATTGATGGTGACCATGGAGCTGCGCCTCGTAGGGCGAGGGAGCATGGCCTGCTAGTGTAGCGAAGCGCCGTAGTAGTGCTCCTTGTCGTAAAAAAGTAAGCCCCCCATAGCAATGGGATAAATTGGGAGCGGTGCTAAACAATACAGCTTGAGCTTGGGGGCTAGTGGCTTCAACAAAATCAGCACTGCTCCACGGGGCTTGGCGCTGCATTTGATAAAAAGCGGTGGCTATGTCGGCGTTGCCAGCAATAAAACGCGCAGAAAGCAGGCGCTTATAGGTGATCATCTCTTGCAGAGCGTGCTGGTTCAACGGAGCAATATCGTTAAGCTCAAAAATCAGAGACGTGTTTTTGAATAGCTCCGTTAAGCTTTTATCAAGTTCATCGTGATGAGTTGCTGGAGCAAGAACCAACAAGGAAAGCGACTCATAGGGCAGCGGTAACTGTAAGCCATAATCTTCCAGCGCAAAAAAACTGGCCGTTTGGTGTTGAGAAGCAATGCAAGTTATTACCGCATCGGTGAGGCGGCTAAGCGCCTCGGGCAATACTATATTCTTGCTGAGTGGCGTTTGTCTTAATTGTTGAAACCCCTGCTGCCATGCTGCCACAGCCGCATAGGTATCAGCAGCTTGGGAGATTGCCTCAATACACGCATCAATATCCAAGCTGCTCATGGCATCCTCAATTAGGGTTGTAGGTCCGTTTCTTCAGAGCGTAGGGTAAGAATGTCATATCCATCTTTGGTAACGGCGATGGTGTGTTCCCATTGTGCAGAAGGGCGACGATCAGCTGTCACCACTGTCCAACCATCGGCGAGCAAACGAGTGCGCGCTTTCCCCGCATTAATCATGGGCTCAATGGTAAATACCATACCTTCCTTTAATTCAAGGCCCGTGCCGGGGCGGCCATAGTGCAGCACTTGCGGAGCTTCGTGGTATACCTTGCCGATTCCGTGGCCACAGTATTCACGCACCACACTAAAGCGATGGCTTTCTGCATATTCTTGAATAGCATGGCCAATATCACCAAGGCGTGCGCCCGGGCGCACCTGCTTAATGCCGCGGATCATACATTCACGGGTAACATCCACAAGGCGCTGATGCAGCACCGTTGGTTTGCCTACATGGAACATCTTGCTGGTGTCACCGTGCCAACCATCCTTAATAACGGTGACATCAATATTTAGAATATCCCCCTCTTTCAGCACCTTCTTGTCGCTTGGGATACCGTGGCAAATAACATGGTTTACAGAGGTGCAAATTGTTTTGGGGAAGCCTTGGTAGCCCACGTTGGCGGGGATGGCTTTCTGTACATTAACAATATGGTTGTAGCAGAGTTGGTCTAGCTCCTCTGTAGTTACGCCTGGTTTTACGTGAGGCGTGATCATTTCTAGCACTTCTGCTGCGAGGCGACCTGCCACGCGCATGGCTTCAATTTCTTCAGGTGTTTTAATAACAATGCTCATAGAGATGGATGCTGTATTCCGTGTGTGAAAGTGAGAAAGATCAGCCGAAATACGCGCTAATAGAAGGCATCGCCACCGTAAAAATAATTGTGGTTTAGCTGTGCTTGTGGTATAAAGCGCGCGCCCAACTGAATTCGATAGCTGCCTAGTGTAATGCTTCGATGCAGGTATGGGAAATTCACACATGTTCCGGCACAGTTTTCTGGGTGCCTTATGCCTTGCCTAAAAGGCGTATGGGTTGAAAACTGGGGAACATGGAGGCATAACCCAATTATTGATGGAGTTTAATCATGGCTACAGTCACCATGCGTGATATGCTAAAGGCCGGTGTTCACTTCGGACACCAAACCCGTTTCTGGAATCCAAAGATGAAGCCTTTTATCTTTGGTGCTCGTAACAAGATTCATATTATTAATCTTGAAAAGACCTTGCCCATGTTCCAAGAAGCTCTTGCTTTTGCGAACAAATCTGCGGCAGAAAATAGCAAGATTTTATTTGTAGGTACTAAGCGTGCTGCACAGCAAACCATCGCTGAAGAAGCACAGCGCTGTGGCATGCCCTACGTGGATCACCGCTGGTTGGGCGGCATGCTCACCAACTGGAAAACTATTCGCCAGTCTATTAGTCGCTACCGCGATTTAGAAGCCCAGGCTGCTGATGGCACTTTTGAAATGCTCACCAAAAAAGAAGCCTTAATGCGCACCCGTGAGATGGAAAAGCTAGAGCGTTCCATCGGCGGTATTAAGGATATGGGTGGCTTGCCTGACGCTATGTTTGTGGTGGATGTGGACCACGAAGATATCGCTGTAAAAGAAGCACGTAAGTTAGGTATTCCCGTGATTGGTGTAGTAGATACCAACAGTGATCCAGACGGTATCGACTATATTGTTCCTGGTAATGATGACGCTATCCGCGCTATTCAGCTGTATGTGAGAGCGATTGCCGATGCGATTATCGAAGGTCGTGAGTACGCTGGTTTGCAAGCTGGCGGCGCCAAGGCCGATGATTTTGTAGAAGTTGAAGAAGAAACGGCAGCAGAAGCAGCGACTGAATAATCAGCGTTGTTTGTTGACGTGTATTAATTGCCACTTGTGGTGAATAAGTACGGGGGCTAGGCCCCTGTACTTATATAAAACGATTGAATTTTAAAAGCATTTTAAGCATGAGGTGAATAGCATGGCTAATATAACCGCTGCTCTGGTTAAAGAACTGCGTGACCGTACTGGTTTAGGAATGATGGAGTGTAAAAAAGCACTCGTAGCTGCTGAAGGCGATATTGAACGCGCTATTGATGATCTGCGTAAGTCAGGCCAAGCAGCTGCCGCTAAAAAAGCAGGCCGTACTGCTGCTGAGGGTGTGATTGCCATTGCTACTAGCGACGATAACAAAGTAGCAGTAATGGTTGAAGTGAACTCTGAAACTGACTTTGTGGCGCGCGATGCGGGCTTCTTGGAGTTTGCTAATAAGGTAGCGCAAACAGCTTTGACCAACAAAGAAGCTGATGTTGAGAAGCTAGCTGAGCTTAACACTGCTGATGGTGAAACCGTTGAAGCAGCACGTAACAACCTAGTGCAAAAAATTGGTGAGAACATCCAAGTTCGTCGTGCGGCTATTGTTGAAAGCGACGGCCTTGTGGGTTCTTACGTGCACGGCGGCAAGATCGGTGTGCTCGTATCCTTAACAGGTGGCGATGCTGATGTGGCCAAGGATGTTGCGATGCACGTGGCTGCAGTGTCTCCTCAGGTGGTAACGCCAGAGCAGGTGGACGAAGAGCTGCTTGAGCGTGAAAAAGAAATCATTCGCGCACAGCCTGATATGGAAGGCAAGCCCGCTGAAATCATGGAGAAAATGGTTCAAGGCCGAGTGCAGCGCTTCTTGAAGGAAATCAGCTTGGTAGAGCAGCCCTTCGTGAAGGATCCTTCCGTTAGCGTGGGTGATTTTGCCAAGAAAGCGGGTGCCACCATCGAGTCTTTTGCGCGCTTAGAAGTGGGCGAAGGTATTGAGAAGGTAGAAGAAGATTTTGCTGCAGAAGTAATGGCGCAACTTAAGTAATTGCGTTTTGTTCTGTAGTGAATTACGCCTTGCTGACGCTGAGTTGGCAAGGCGTTTTTGTACATATATGTTCCCTTAACTGTGGGGCATTTCATTAGGTTGAGTGTTAAGCTTATTTTGTTATTTTTACGTTAAAATAGTCGCGAGTGGAGAGAGAAAATGGCCAATGCAACCAAAGAGCGGTCGCCGAGATATAATCGCATTCTACTGAAACTGAGTGGAGAAGCCTTAGCGGGCGAAGAGGGCTTTGGGATCGATCCAGGTGTGCTTGATGCCATGTCTTTAGAGATTGGCCAGCTTGTGGGTATTGGCGTGCAAGTGGGCTTAGTGGTAGGTGGCGGTAACTTGTTCCGTGGCGCCGCACTACAGGCTGCCGGCCTCGACCGTGTGGCTGGGGACCACATGGGAATGCTTGCCACTGTAATGAACGGACTTGCTTTGCGTGATGCGCTAGAGCGCTCTAACATTAGAACCCGTTTAATGTCAGCCATACCCATGAGTGGCGTGGTTGAGCATTATGACCATCGCAATGCAATTCGTTATTTGAAACGTGGTGAAGTCGTGATATTTTGTGCTGGCACAGGCAATCCTTTCTTTACTACGGATTCCGCTGCCTGTTTACGCGGCATTGAAATCAAAGCTGATGTGGTTTTGAAGGCGACGAAAGTGGATGGCGTTTATAATGACGACCCCATGAAAAATCCAGATGCGGTAAAATATAGCCGTTTAACCTATGACGAAGTTCTTACTGCACGTTTAGGGGTAATGGATTTGACGGCAATCCACCTTTGCCAAGACCACAACATGCCGTTACGCGTGTTTAATATGAACAAGCAAGGTGCATTGCTGCAGTTAATGCTAGGCCAAGAAGAAGGCACCTTGGTTGAAGCTGAAAAATAATGGTTGGTGAGGATAGATTGGTGATTGAAGATATTAAGAAAGATGCAGAAAGCCGCATGAAAAAGAGCCTAGAGGCTTTAGATGTGGCGCTAGCGCGTGTGCGTACAGGTCGTGCACACCCCAGCTTACTAGATAACGTATTGGTACCTTATTACGGTGCAGATACTCCGCTAAATCAGCTGGCCAATATCACAGTGGAAGAAGGGCGCACCCTACTGGTTTCCCCTTTTGATCAGCAGTTAGTGCCCGAAGTGGAAAAAGCCATTATGAAATCGGATTTAGGGCTTAATCCATCTTCTGCAGGTAACGTAATTCGCTTGCCACTACCCGCGCTCACGGAAGAAACGCGCCGTGATTTAGTGCGTGTGGTGCGTAACGAAGCAGAAGGGGCGCGCGTGTCTATTCGTAATATTCGCCGAGATGCTAACGCGGATATTAAAGAGCTGCTTAAAGAAAAAGAGATTTCTGAGGACGAGCAGCGCCGCGCAGAGGAGTTGATCCAGCAAGTTACCGATAAAATGGTGGAAGAAGTGGATCGCCGCTTAAAGGTAAAAGAAGAAGATCTTATGACGGTGTAAGCCTTTTCATACACCATCACCTTAGAACCGGGCTTAGCCCGGTTTTGTATTCAGGTAGATAATCATGCCAACAACCTCTAGCGCCCCAGATATAGACACCTCCCAGGGCGATATCCCACGTCATATCGCTATCATTATGGATGGCAACAATCGGTGGGCGCGGCATCGCTCCATGCCCGGGGCCGAAGGCCACAAAGCCGGTGAAGCGGCTGTTCAGACCACCATCGAGGCTTGCGCCAAGCAGGGCGTAGAAGCTCTTACCTTGTTCGCCTTTAGTTCGGAAAACTGGCGCCGTCCAGAAGACGAAGTTCAGCATTTGATGTCACTGTTTCTCCGCGCTTTGCAACAGCGGGTGGCGGAACTGCACGAAAATAATGTGCGTCTTCGTTTTATGGGGGCACGGGAAGCGTTTTCGGCCTCCCTACAGCAAGGCATGATAGAGGCAGAGGCGCTTACAGCGCAGAATACGGGCCTCACAGTGGTGGTGGCTGTTAATTATGGTGGCCAGTGGGATATTGCCGAAGCAGCGCGTCAAGTGGCAAAGCAAGTGGAAGCTGGGGCTATCACGGCAGCAGATGTGACAGACAGTTACTTCGCTCAATTTATCCAGCTGGCAGATTTGCCGCCAGTGGATTTGCTGATACGCACAGGGGGAGAGTTTCGCGTGAGCAACTTTGTGCTTTGGCAACTTGCCTATAGCGAGCTTTATTTTTCCCCCGTACTATGGCCAGACTTTGATGCCCACACCTTGGCGCTAGCTATTGATGAATATAAAGGGCGACAGCGCCGATTTGGCCGCAGTGGTGTAGAGGTGGCGCAATTGGCAAAACAGAAGGATAAAACACTATGCTAAAACTGCGTATTATCACCGCTTTGGTGCTAGTGGCCATTGTGCTAAGCGCTTTGTTTGGCTTGGGGCGTGAGTGGTTTGCTCTGGTTGCAGCGGCTTTTTTTCTGGCAGCAGCCTGGGAATGGTCGGCGTGGATTGGGCGCCTTAGTGTTGGTGGCCGCAGTGCTTGGCTAGTTCTTGTCGCAGGCATTATGTGGGCAGTGGAAACATGGCAGTTGGCGGCTTGGTTGCAATGGGCGCCTTTGTTTTGGTTGTTTGCTTTAGTGCTAGTGGTGCGCTATCCCCAAGGCACAGGGCTGTGGTCCTCAGTTGCGGCAATGTCGATATTGGGCTTCTTGGTGATTGTGCCGGCTTGGGCTGCGGTGGTGCATATTAAGGACCATGGTGCGCTGGGCTTGGATGGGCCGTGGGCATTATTGTTTGTTTTGCTTTGGGTGTGGGCTGCGGATACAGGAGCTTATTTTGCAGGCCGACGCTTTGGCAAACATAAGCTCGCACCCAGCGTTAGCCCTGGTAAGACCATTGAAGGCCTAGTGGGTGGCGTGCTGTTGTCATTAGCTGTGGTGGTGGCGGTGCACCAACTGGCTCCCATCGCCATTGATGCGCCCCTGATTTTATTGCTGCCCGTGGCACTTGTTACTGTATTAGCCTCAGTACTAGGCGATTTATTTGAAAGCATGGTGAAGCGGTTTCGTGGTGTAAAAGATAGCGGTAACGTATTGCCGGGTCATGGCGGCATGCTTGATCGCGTAGACAGTGTAACGGCGGCTTTGCCCGTGGCCGTGGCGCTGTTAAGTTGGGCGCAGCTACCTGGGGGCTTTTAAGTGAAGCAACAGGTGACTCTACTGGGCGCTACCGGCAGCATTGGTACCCAAACCTTAGCGGTGATGGCGGAACACCCTGAGCGTTACGAGGTGTTTGCTTTAGCTGCGGGTAAAAATTGGCAATTGCTGGCGCAGCAATGTCTTCAGTGGCAACCACAGCAGGCTATTATGGTGTGCCCAGAAGCAGCCCAAGCGTTGCGTCAATTTGTACAGGCCGAGCAGTTGGATATTCAAGTACGTCATGGTCTTGATGCTATGGCTGAAGCCGCTAGTGCACCTGTGGTCGATACTGTGGTGGCAGCCATTGTGGGAGCTCAGGGCGTGCGCCCCACACTAGCTGCAGTGGAAGCAGGCAAGCGCATTTTGCTAGCCAACAAAGAGGCTTTGGTGGTGGCTGGGCAGCTGTTTATGGATGCTGTGGCTCAGCACCAAGCCGAGTTAATTCCCCTAGATTCTGAACATAATGCTATTTTTCAATGTTTGCCCCCACAAGGTATCGATGCAGGGGTAAACAAATTGTGGCTCACCGCCTCGGGCGGACCATTTCGTGGCTTTAGTGCTGAGCAGCTTGCCCGTGTCACCCCTGCCATGGCCCTAAAACACCCAAATTGGTCGATGGGGCAAAAAATTTCGGTGGACTCTGCCAGCCTAATGAATAAAGGTCTTGAGCTAATCGAAGCCTGTTGGTTATTTGGTGTGCCAGAGAGCCAGGTGGAAGTGCTAGTACACCCTGAGAGTGTGGTTCATTCCATGGTGGAGTATGTGGACGGGTCCGTGTTAGCTCAACTGGGCAGCCCAGACATGCGCACTCCTATTGCCTGTGCTCTAGCGTGGCCTGAGCGTATTACGTCAGGAGCACCACAGCTTAATTTGGCTGAGGTGGCGAAGTTGCGTTTTGAAGCGCCAGATGATGATTTGTTTCCCAGTTTGAAACTCGCACGTCAAGCCATGGTCACAGGGGGCACTGCCGCCGCCGTGCTAAATGCTGGCAACGAAGTGGCTGTGGCTGCGTTTTTGCAGCACAGACTATCGTTTCAAGGCATTTTTAATGTGGTGACAGATTGTTTAAATAAAGTTCCCGTGGCCCAAGCCACCACCTTGGATACCCTAATGCAAGCAGATCTTTTAGCTCGTGAGCACGCCGAACAGTTGATTTCACAAGGGAGCTTACGCTGATGATAACCACATTGTTAGCCTTTGCGATTACCATCTTGGTAATAGTGGCTATTCATGAATACGGCCATTATTTAGCCATGCGCTTATTTGGTGTGCGAGTGTTGGTGTTTTCCATTGGTTTTGGTCCACAGCTGGCCAAATGGAAAAGTAAAAAAACTGGCACTAAGTTTGTCATTTCAGCTATTCCGTTAGGCGGCTATGTGAGGCCACTGGATAGACGAGATGCCGAAATATTGCCCGGTCAAGAAGAGGAAGAGTTTTCCCATAAACCCGCTTGGCAACGGGTGATAGTCTATGCCGCTGGACCTGTGGCTAACTTTGTCCTGGCCATTTTTCTTTACTGGACTATCTTTTTAGGCGGGCAACTTGGCGTGCCGCCTGTGCTAGGTGAGGTGGTAGAAGGTACGCCTGCTGCTGCAGCAGGTTTGCAAAAAGATGATGAAATAGTAGAGCTTGGTGGTAAGGAAGTACTTACTTGGCAACAAGTGAATATGGAGCTGATTCGCCATGTGGGCAGCACAGAGCCACTCGCTGTCACCGTAGTGAACGCTGAACAGCAGCGCCAAGTGCTGTTAGACATAGCCCCGTGGTCACAAGACCCAGAGGCCCCTGTGTTTGAAGTTCTGGGTATTAAACCAAGACCCTTAGCGCCTATTTTAGGGCGAGTAGTTCAAGATGGCGCCGCCGATAAAGCTGGATTGCAAGAGCGTGATCGTATCTTGAGTGCAAATGGCAAGGCAGTGGATAGCTGGTCAGATTGGGTGGCGGTGGTGCAAAATTCGCCTGAAACCCCGATTACACTTGAGGTTTTGCGTGGTCAGAAGACCCATCAATTGACCTTAACTCCGCAATTAAAAGAGCACGATGGGGAACGTATTGGGCTAGCGGGTGTCCAGCTTGGTGGGTTGCGTCAGTTAAATTATGGTTTTTTTGAGTCCATGGGCGCCGCGGTAACCCGCACCTTGGATCAGGTCACCATGATTTTAAGCTCCTTCAAAAAAATGTTATTGGGGCAATTGTCAGTAAAAACCTTGGGTGGGCCCATTACCATCGCCCAGGCAGCTGGTGAGACCGCTGCTATTGGCTACGATAGCTTTTTACTGTTTTTGGCTTTCTTTAGTATCAGCCTTGGCGTAATAAACCTATTACCCGTTCCGATGCTAGATGGCGGCTGGATAATGTTCGGGTTGGTTGAAATGGTTCGGCGCAAGCCACTTTCAGAAGCCTTTTTAATGTCAGCTCAGAAAATGGGTTTTGCCTTGGTGCTAGCCTTAATGAGCTTAGCTATTTTTAATGATTTGGTGCGGCAGTTTAGTTAATGAATATAACGCTTCAACGATTTGCTCTTATTGCTTTAGCAGTTTGTCTATGGCCTTTACACGCATTCGCAGCAGAGTCGGATGGCTTTGTCGTAAAAGATATTCGCATTGAAGGCTTGCAACGCTTACCAGTGGAGCGTGTGTATGCCGCCTTGCCTGTGGCTCAGGGCGATTATATGGATAGCCAGGCGGTGGCAGAGACAGTGCGCCGCTTATATGGCAGCGGTGATTTTGAAGACGTGCAAATCGGCCGAGAGGGCGATCAATTAGTGGTGGTGCTCTCAGAGCGTCCAGCGATTGCACGTTTGGAAATCAAGGGCAACAAATCCATTGACGAAAAGCAGCTGAAAGCAGGCTTAAAAGACGCAGGCTTGGCAGAGGGTGAAATGTTCCGCCGCTCCACTCTTGAAGGAGTAACAGGTGAACTGCAGCGGCAGTACGTGGCCCAAGGCCGCTATGATGCTCACGTGGAGGCCGAAGCCGTGCCTTTGCCGCGCAACCGAGTGGCACTGAATATTAAAATTTATGAAGGTAGTTCAGCGCGCATCCGCGATATTAATATTGTGGGTAATACCCAGTTTGATGAAAAAGAGCTGCGCAGCGTATTTGAGCTAAAGCCCAAAGGGTGGTGGCCCAT